>NZ_JBMVQP010000009.1:0-108194 GCF_050522425.1 Myroides sp. C6-3
CATTCAACGTTTCCATCACTGGATTCGGCCATACCGCAAACAGCGACTCATCAATTTTAAATTCTTCTGTTGATAAAGTATCGAAATCACCGGTACTTATAAGTAGAGAATACTCCTGTTTGCCTTCCTCTAGTGTTCCTTTATGGGAAACCACAATTGTATAAGTTCCTGCTTCAGCAGCATCGATTTCAATTTTCTCGACGTTATCTACATCATTATCTCCTTTTAATGCGACGAGATTATTAAAATCTTTATTTAACTTCCACGGAAAGAACTCTTCTCCGTCCTTATAGACACGTAAATCTAAATCATTTACTAAGGAAGGATTATGTAGTACATAATCTTCATCAAAATTTCTTCTGCTAAATTCCCCTTCTGGATCAGTCCATGTTAACGTTGCGATGAACTTACCACCCCCTTCTTGTACGGTAAATTCTCTTTCTAGTGTTTCTCCTTGTTTTAATTCACCTTCTTCCATCACTGCTTCCCCTTGGAGGTTTCCTAAAAGTACTTGCACTCCTGCTTTAGCATTAATCAACCCCCAACCAAATTGGTGGTCCGGCCCTGGAGCTATACCTGCTTCATCTGCGGTATGCACCAGTAAAGCGCGAATGGTTGCAGATTTCAATGGCATTTCTCTGTTCTCCATCGCCCATTGTTGCCACAGCGCAATAATACCGGTAACAGCAGGTGCTGCCATAGAGGTCCCCCCGATACTAGAATAGACATCTATTCGAGGTGAACTGCTAATTGGACTAGGCAAGCGGTAATAACTAGAATACACATCAACTCCTTTTGCTGTGATATCTGGCTTTATGCGAAAATCATTACTTGGTCCTTGACTACTAAAGTCTGCAAGACGAACACTTCCTGGACCTGTATAGTTGGACACCTGTCTTACAGCCCCAACAACAATAACGTTTTTTGAGACAGTATTACCTAAAAGCATATCTGCTCCGTTTTTCGTTGGATTTACTTTCCTAAAATCTCTTTGATCATTTCCTGCAGCAACTACTGGTTGATAATACTTATAGGTATGCGCAAGCCAATCGTAGAGCATTGCCGTATAATCATAGCTTCCAAAATAATATTCAGGAGCTAATACGCGTCCATTTTCATCAATTGCAGCCATTCCGTAAGAATGATTAGACACTAACAACCCATTAGTTTCAGCTTCTTCACTCATTTCATTTGCATCATTATCCCAATTGTAACTAACAACAACTGCCTCAGGAGCCATTCCTCTAGCATTAGCTGAGATTCCCCTTGCAGCGATCGTACCAATAACGTGGGTTGAATGAGAGTACCCTCTCACAAATTGATTCAAATCACTTCGATCTAATGCTGCAACGTTAGGTATATTGTCCTTTGCTAATACTCTTGAAGCCCCTTTCCCATCACCAAATTCCACATGGGTCGTTAAAGCCGAAGCCCCATCCCATACACCAACCGTCACTCCTCTTCCATCTAAATTTAATCCTAAACTCCCTCCTGCTGCAACATCATTCACCTTAGCTGTTATACGACTCCCTTCATTATGGGTAATATAATAGATGTAATTTCCAAACTCATCTACACGTTGCAAACTATACATCCTTCCCTCTTTGGTAACACCTCCTAATGTGATATTACTGTCTTTAGCCAACGCAATTGCTTTTTGCTTTTCTAAAATATAACTCTTTAAGCGTTCTCTTTTTTTGTCTATTGCAATACGCTCCTTATAACTCGTTGTTATTTTGTTTTTTTGAACTTGATTTTGTGCCGTTACACTCCATCCACAAAGCATTAAAAAACTAAATAAACTAACAATTCTTTTATTCATGATCTTATGTTTGTTATGCTTACCCTACCACTCAATGTTATCATCAAGACCGTGAAGTTAAAATTTAAATTACCCAAACAAATAACGTTTGGTTAATTTTAACAAAAAAACCTTTTCAAATGAACTGTATCGACTTAAAGTACTTTTAGAGGAGCTATTAACCCTATAGCGATACGTCCTGTGTTGTAATTTTGTTGATTTAAATTTTCTTTCGCATAATTTGAATAATTGTACCAACGCCCAACATAAGCAGCAAAAAAACGCAAATCGACCTTTTTAAAAGGGCGATATTGCACCATCGGGATTATTCCATAACTTTTTCTCAGGTGACTATATCCTGTATTTGTTGCTGTACTATTTTTTGCATATCCATTACTCGTCATCAGCGTTAGAGAAAGACAGAACTGCTTTAGTACTTTATAATCTATTCTTGTCCAATGATCAATATAAGCAACACTTTCCAACAATTCAGGTTCTTCTTTAGCAAACATTGCACTAATAATGCCGTTTTTATCTATTCCATTATGGCTATACTGAAAATCATACATCCAAACTAGTCGCTCATTTTCATATTTATTTCCTAAAGCAATGTATTGCATTCCTCTATTCTTAGCTTGCGTAAAATAGCTATAACTATAGGATGTTTGAAACTTGTCGTTCCAAAAACTACCTCTCCAATTTGCAACAAAAGCATAAGGAGTTTTACTTTCCACACTTCCTTTCGGCATTGAAAACTCACCTACTTCATCCAGTTTATTAGCACTCGCATTCATCAGCTGAAAATTAAAACGATGCTTGTCATTCGCTTGATAAGCAACGCCAAGTCCAACAAGGTAATTCTCGGCTCGACTAAGGATATCATTATACGTTAATACTTCAACCGCATTTAAATCGTATTCATAACCTCCCCAATCAGCACCGAGTTTTCCAAAAGAAACATTGATTTTCGGCAAGGCCTTCACCTCTACAAAAGCAAGATTTACCGCTGAGCTCATCATATCTAAAGTACCAGGAACAGGTTTCGCATTAAATCTATTTCTAAATCGAACCGACACCCTGTCGTGGATCTTTGCCTTAATATCGATTCGCAACTCATCTGCAAAAAAGCGACTTGTTTGAAGTTTATTCTCATCAAAATTAGCATCAAAACCCGATCGAGCATACAATCTTACATCAAAGTCTTTTATCAAACCTTGCTTTGTTTGGGGAATTAAGGGAGGTAAAGAATCATTTGTTTTACTTTGTTGTCCAAAAATAAAAGAGGACATCCCAATCATTACGAGACTAACTAATCGCTTCATACATTCGTTATTTAAACATTATCTATCTTTTTAATAATTTTTAATAAATTTTATTTGAATAATAAATCAAATAAATCACAAAAAATCACAAACAAAACCAAAACAAATAATATGCCATTTTTCAATTGACGTTAAATAAATACGCTTTATCGCTTAGAATAGCACTACAAGTGCTTTGTTCTACTTTCAAACAAAAAAAATCCCCTAAAGAAGATTCATCTTTAGGGGATCTCTGAGAAAAAGATTCTTACAATTAGTTTACTGTGTTACAGTAAAAAGAACATACGGACTATCTCCTGTATCGATTCTTCCTCTTATTCTTAAATTTCCTTTTGCTTTTTCAATAACAGGTCTTGTACTGTTATTATATAATTCTTGTTCGGTTATTTCTTTAAAGTCAACGAGGACATTATTGGTATAAAATTGTCCCCAAGGAGCATACGTTCCAAAACTTACTAAGCCATCTTTGAGTGTATAGGTAATCTGATTAAACGTTCCTGTAGCACTTCCTGTTCTATGAACCGCTAAACAGTACCCGTATTTTCTAGCTGGAATAATCGTCGGGGGACTATTGTAAAAGGAACTTCCATACCAAGGAGATGAGTTTTTTAAAATTAGCTCTTGATTGGTATTGTTGTGAATCAAAATTAGCGCTGAATTGGCAATTCCATATTCTGATTTCAATCTACCTAATGCAGCTCTAGCCTCATTATATGAACCAGCGACATAAGGAATATTTCTACATTCTTTATACTTATTTTTTGCCGTCATTTTGATCGTAACAGGCTGATTACTTCCTACGTGAACAGCAGCATATTCTATTGGATATCCTGGATTTTGTTTTGAGACTTCTGCTCCATTTACGACAAAATTTCTGATAGATTCGAAGTTACCCGCTTGACTTTCAAAAGCGGTTAATGCCCCACTTGTTGCATTCCCTCCAAGTTGCTTAACATATACCCTAGAACTAGATAACGTTTTGGCATATTTAAGTTTTTGTTCAGCCGTTAGTTCGATTGTTGGATTTTTATAAGCAAAATTCAGTGCTTGTTCCAATTCCATTGAACTTTCACTTGATTCATAAACAAGGGTATAAAGTCTACCATAACTAACAGAAGAAATGTAAACAGGTGGTCGATCTTTTCCCATGAATTTATCCAACTCATTAGAGGGATAGTCTGCTTTAACCCACCCTAAATCACCTTGTAAAGTTGATTTAGGATAGACAGAAACGGTAAAAAACTTTTGTTTTAATGTTACTGCATAATAGCTTTTATTCATATTAAAGTCTATTCCAAAACTAGCCCCTAGACTTACTCCTGTTCCTCCAGTGTAACCAACATTTAACGCAAGCTGAAGTTGAGAACTACTAAATGCTCGTTGTATATCTATGGTATAATTGGCTGGGAATTTTGTATCAGAACTATAGTAACTATCCAATGCAATCTCCAAAGCATTTTGTACGCGTCCCGCTGTGGGATTTGCAATAACTTGACTAGAAGATATGGTCGTATTAGAAGAAAAGGCATCCACTTTAACCTCTATGGGATTTCTGCCATTTTCACCTATAGGAATTGCTGCCAAAGCACCTGTTTTAATAGACTGACCTTGGATAAGATTTCCTGGCCACATCAGATGAGTCCCTGCACCAAATTTAGCGAAGTTATCAAATGTCTTTTCTTGATCTTCAATATTCTCCACACAATTACTATCCGTTTGTCTGGTAGTAACCAAAGGAACACTTATTCTATTCGTAATCAAAGCAGTAGGAGGACCTGCATTGATACTTTCCTGTACAGCCTCCTTTTTTATTCTCATCTGTTCTTTTGTTGTATTGTCATCGTGACTACAACTAAACAGTGCTATTTGTGCAACTGCTACTACTACTAATTTTACTCCTTGCTTTTTTCTATTCATATATTTAATTTAATATTTCCAATCAACTCAGCTGACCTTATTTAAAATAAAAGCAAAGTATATTTTTCCTTCTACCGGCTAAGACAAGGGGCCGAAATAAACTTGCTATTTACTTTTGAAATTATTCTAGTTGCTGCGAAACTATCCGATTTATCAGCTATAGGTGCGAAAGCTCATTTGGTTGCTATTTCTTCTTTATTTACCTACAAACTACTCCTTAAAAAAACTATCTACTGCGCTTTTTTCTCCATTTACATACCTAATTATTATTCTAACAGTATCTCTTTCTTAAAAGAGAATTTTCTTTTCTATTTCCAATGCTTTTAAATCGATTAAAAATTACACAAATCACATATAAAACATAATAAGATTAAATTATAAATAACAATTAAATGAAAAACAAATACTTAACTAAACTAAAACCTGTTTTATATAAAAATAAATCAGCGCAATTTAATTTTTTTCTCTAAAAAACAAATGATAAAGTATAAAAAACAAAAAATCCCTTTAAACGCACTGTTCAAAGGGATATAATTCTATAAAAATTACTTTTTGATAAACTTGATTTGATATTTTTGTCCACCTCCTTTTAGTTGAAAAAAGTACATTCCACTAGATAAAAAGGAGAGATTAAAACTTTGCCTATTTGATCCTGCGAGGGGGACGTCATATAACAGTCTTCCATTCCTATCGTGTACTGTTGCCTGCACTGCTGCAAAAGTAAGTGTCTTAGGAATTTCTACATGTAAGACATCCTCTACAGGATTAGGCCAAGCAACCAATTGTTGTACATTTTCTTCAAAGTCTTCAACTATCTTTTGCACACCTGAATACACATCTGAATTTATGATCAAACTAAAGTCTTGTATTTTATTCACTAAAGCCCCCTTATGAGAGATGACAACGTCATAGCTTCCGATTTCCGGTTGATCTATGTCAATGCGTTCTACATTATCAACGGTATTATCTCCTTGTACAGCAGGATCGTTTCCAAAACTTTCCAGTAATCGCCATGGCAAATAGATTTCCCCATCCTTATACACGCGAATATCTAAGTCATTAACTAATTGTTTGATTCCGGAGTACTCCTGAAAGTTTTTCTCTTGATAGGTTCCTTCAACATCCGTCCACACGATAGTAAAAGACAGGCGATTCACTTTTTCTGTGAGTTTGACCTGCACTTTTTTCTGCTGTTTATTTTGCAGGTATTCTTCACCTATAAACGCTTTGTCCTTTTTAGCGGCATCTAGGAGTTGAATACCATTCCATGCATTAATTACTCCCCATCCTGTTCGTGCATTAGGTCCTTTTTGGAAAGGCATTTCTTCCGCACTATTAATCATAATTCCCTTCATAGTAGCAGCTTTGTAGGGGAATTGGTTTTGGGTAATTGCCCATTGTTGCCAAAGCAAGAGAATACCTGATACTGAAGGAGCTGCCATTGAGGTTCCGCTTAATATGGCATAGAGATTATCTTTTTCAATTTCGCCTGTACTGTAGCGATATTGATAAGCAGATGAAAAGACTTCCTCTCCTATAGCAACTATATCGGGTTTAATTCGAAAATCATTTGTTGGACCAGTACTGCTAAAGTCCGTTTCACGTAAATCTCCCTCTTTTCCCATACCTATAGCGCCGACAACGATTGCATTTTTAGCATTTGCATGCCCCAACAATAAATCCATTCCATCCTTTGTTGGATTAATCAATGTTGCATACAGTTTGTCATTACCCGCTGCAACAACGGGTTGTAAATAAGGATAACGGTAAGCTATTTTATCCATATTAACAGCATCTGTTGTATAGGATCCAAAAAAATCAGCCGACAAAAGCGGTTGTTTTTTATCATCTACTGCGGCAATACCATAGGAGTGGTTTGATACCAAAATCCCCCTTTGTCCCAACGCTCCCATCTTTGCCATATCATTAGTCCACTTGTAACTAAAAGCTTCCGCTTGAGGTGCCATTCCTAAAGCTCTAGGACTAATTCCCTGTGCTACAATAGTACCTGTAACATGTGTAGCGTGATTTCTTCGGCGCTCTATTGTACTAAATTCTGTCGCTCCTTCCTCTACTTTATCTTCCCAATTTTCTAGTAATTTTACTTTTGTATGAGTGCCTTTTGAGAATTCAATCTGTCGATTAAAAGCTAAATCCCCATCGATAACCCCTACAATCATTTCTTGTCCCATTAACTGATTAAAAATTGGATCTTCTGCATTTGCCAATTGATCCACTTCGCTAATTAAACGAGAAACTTCATTGTGTGTCTTAAAATAAATAACAGCATTGCGTTCGATTCGCTGTGCCTGAAAATAGTTGAATTCATCAACAAATTCACTCTTAAAAGTCAGATGATTACCTTCATAAACCAACAATTCTCGTCGTCTTATTTGTTCTGTTTCTTCTAATTCCTTCAGTAAACTACGCGATTCGCTTGTCGTGTATTTTTTTTCTAATTGATTTCGAATCGCACTAGGCTGAGCAAAGACACTTGTTCCAACAAGAAAGCAAATACAAGTTAAACAGTATTTTATTTTAGACATAACTAACGGCTGTAATTAATAAAAAAGCACACTTAACAAATAAATTGTAGCAAAAGTGTGGTTTAAATTTATAATAAATTAAGTCAATTCCAATATATTTCTATCTTTGACAAACAGTAAATTTAAAACTATTCTACCTTATGTATGTAAAAAAAGTGATTATTGGCGTTGCGATTGGCGCTTCTTTATTTTCTATGTCTTGTAAAAACAAGACAAATTGGGATGAGACAAATGCTTTTTACTTGGAAAGTGATTTGCCTTACCATACGGCAGACTTTTCAAAAATAAAAAACAAAGATTTTAAACCCGCTTTATTAGAGGGGATGCGCCAACAAAATGAAGCTATTAAAAAAATTGTTTCCATTGCCGAAGAACCTACTTTTACGAATACAATGGAAGCATTAGAGCTATCAGGTCTCTTGCTTAATAGAGTAAGTAACGTTTTTCACCTATTGACAAGTGCAAATACGAATTCAGAACTAATTGCTATTAACAACGAATTGGCTCCCGTTTTTGCGGCTCATGAAGATGGGATTTACCTAAATGATGCTTTATTTGAGCGTGTTAAAAATTTATATTTATCCAAAGACGAACTTTCTTTAGAGCCTGAACAAGTGCGTTTAATTGAAGTTTATTATGAGCGCTTTATACAAGCAGGTGCAAATTTATCTTCCGATGCAAAAGAGCAATTGAAAAAAATAAATCAAGATATTGCTGCACTAACCGCTTCTTTTAGCGATAAACTTTTAGCTGCGACAAAAGAAGGAGGTGTTACTTTTAGTTTAGAAGAATTAGCAGGTTTATCAGAGGCTACTCTTTCATCGCTTGACCGCAAGGGCGAGGGATATAACCTTGCACTAAGTAATACCACACAACAGCCTATTTTAAAACAGTTGGATCAAGCGTCAACCCGTGAAAAATTGTTCCAAGCCTCTTGGAATAGAGCGGAAAAAAAAGATAAAAACGACACGCAAGAGCTCGTTTTAAAAATAGTTAAGAAGCGCGCTACAAAAGCCAAATTACTAGGTTTCAATACGTATGCAGAATGGAGTTTACAAGGCACTATGGCGCAAAACCCTTCTCGTGTTTTCGAGATGTTGAACACCTTAAATCCTCGTGCTGTTGAAGCAGCGAAAATTGAACTACAGGAATTGCAAACTATTGCTGCTGAAAAAGGAGAATTCACTTCTATAAAAGCAGCTGATTGTTCTTATTATGCTGAGAAACTAAAAGAAAGCAAATACGCATTGAATCAAGAAGAAGTCAAACCGTACCTTGAACTAGATCGAGTATTGAAAAATGGTGTGTTTTTCATGGCAAAATACCTATATGGACTTTCCTATGTTGAGCGCACAGATCTACCTGTTTGGCATGATGATGTTAAAGTATATGAATTCTTCAATAAAGATGAAAGTTCCCTTGGTTTATTTTATACTGATTACTACCAACGCGATTCAAAACAAGGAGGTGCATGGATGAGTAATATTGTTGATCAATCCTTCTTAACACAACGTCAACCTGTTGTTTATAACGTTGCCAATTTTGCTAAACCTGCAGATGGGGCTCCTACCTTGTTAACAATAGACGAGGTTATTACATTATTCCATGAGTTTGGACATGCCTTACATGGTTTATTTGCGGAGCAGAAGTATCCAACACTTTCTGGAACAAATGTAGCGAGAGACTTTGTTGAATTTCCCTCACAATTCCATGAGCACTTTGCCTTTCATCCCGCTATATTTAACAACTATGCGAAGCACTATCAAACAGGTTATGTAGTACCTACAGATATACTTGAAAAAATCAAAGCATCTGCTAGCTTTAACAAAGGCTTTAATTTAACCGAATTGCTGGGCGCTACGATTTTAGATTTAGCCTGGCATTCTATCGATGAAAATACGGTTATTCCTTCAATCGAAGAGTTTGAAATACAAGCATTAATGAAGAACAACATTTATTTAGAGCAAGTTCCTCCAAGATATAGATCTACCTATTTTAGTCACATTTTTGGTGGTGGATATGCTGCGGGCTATTACTCCTATAAATGGTCAGAAATGCTTGATCATGATACCTATGCTTGGTTAGAAGAGAACGGAGGAATATCGCCTCAAAATGGAAATACATTGAGAAAAATGTTATTTTCAAAAGGCAATACAGTTCCACTAGACAAACTGTACCACGCATTCAGAAAAAAAGATCCTACTATTGAAGCGTATTTAAAATATCAAGGATTTACAGAATAGTTTTACGAACAATAACCAGAAGAGGCGTCAAAAATGACGTCTCTTCTCGTTTTATAAATCTTCTTGCAAACCACTAGAACTAAAAGGAAAATAGTACCTTTGTCCCAAATTCAAAACAGATGAATATTAAACTACTCGCTATCGGAAAAACAGACAATAAAGAATTGCAAACATTGATGAATGATTACATCAAACGCTTGTCTTTTTACGTAAAGTTTGACCTGGAGATTATTGCCGATATCAAGAATGCTAAAAATTTGTCTGAAGCACAACAAAAACAAAAAGAAGGAGAATTGATTTTAAGTAAAATTGTTCCTACGGACTTTCTGATCCTACTTGACGAAAAGGGAAAAGACTTTACGAGTGTGGGTTTTGCTGATGAACTGCAAAAAAGAATGAATACAGGGATCAAGACTTTGGTATTTGTCATTGGGGGACCTTATGGGTTTTCAGACGAGGTATACCAAAATGCAAAAGGGAAAATATCACTTTCAAAAATGACATTTTCCCATCAAATGATTCGTTTATTTATTATTGAACAACTCTATCGCGGATTTACAATTTTGCGCAATGAGCCTTATCACCACCAATAGGTGTTAGTAGATTTTATCTTGATTTAAGAACTGTGGACGCAGTTTAGCTGCTTCAATCGAAATGCGCATTTGCAGATACTGTTCAAAGTTCAACTCCTTACTGAATCCTAATTGTAAGCTATCTCTATTTTGAACTACCTCTGTTAACTGCTTTCTGTCGATTGCATTTCCTTCAAAAAACACGTCATTTGAAGCATTTACATAAAGTAAATTAGCTGTTGACGTTGGGCGTTCAAAACTGTAATCAATAGTTTTAAACGGAAAGAACGACAAGTGTTTGTTTAGGGTATCAGCATAGCTATAAAAAACGCCCTTTTCATCTTGGTGCATGTTGTTTTTATCGTACTTTTTATTCTTTACTTCCGCTACCATTTCTAAGACCTCTTTGACATTGAGTTCTCTTTGCACGTGAAAAATGAAGTTTGTTCCTCCAATTCTATTGTTGTCATTTAGATGTGGGTGAATACCATCTTCAGCGAATTCAATATAAATAGGCGAATGATCGTCAACTCCTTCTTCTACGATATAGGCCGCACGTGCTAATTTCATTTCTTTTTTATCACAGCTTAAAAAAAGAAATAGAAAAGGTAATACAAACAGTAATTTTCTCATATCATCAATTGGTTTAAAATTTTTCTAACTTCATTTGCTTCTTTCACATCGTGAACACGCAAAATTTGGGCTCCTTTTTGCAAGGCGACTGTATGGAGTACGCTTGTACCGTTCAAGGCTTCTTGCGCTGTACATCCCAACAGATTGTATATCATGGACTTTCGAGAAACCCCTACTAAAAGAGGCAAGTCAAAATGGTGAAAGTGTTCTAGCTTTGCCATTAACTCATAGTTTTGCTGGCGTGTTTTCGCAAAACCAAAACCTGGATCAAGTATAACATCGTTGATTTTAGCAGCTCTAGCTTTAGCCAATCGCTCAGAGAAGTAGTAACGCATCGCTACAATTAGGTCTTCATAATCCGTTAACGATTGCATCGTTTGAGGATTTCCTCTCATATGCATCATAATATAAGGCACTTGCAATTGACCAACTACCTCCATCATTTGTTCGTCTAATAATCCTGCTGCAATATCATTAACAATCGCTGCGCCTGCTTCGATCGCTTCTTTCGCTACTTTCGCTCGAAAAGTATCGATAGAAATCTTTAGCTGAGGAAATGCTTGAACTAACAGAGAAACGACACCAACTAAACGCTTTAGTTCATCTTCTTCTTCCACAAATTCAGCACTTGGTTTTGAAGAATAAGCCCCCACATCAATGAAATCAGCACCCTCTTTTAGCATTTTTTCCGTTTGATTGAGAAAATCGATGTCTGTCTTATACTTACCTCCATCGTAGAAAGAATTGGGTGTTACATTTAAAATCCCCATAATACGAGGACGAGATAAATCAATCAATTCTCCTTTACAATTTATTGTCATACAACACAATTCAATATTTTATCCTATTTTTACTTCTATTAAATTCTTCAAAAGATGTAACATTTTTTTCAATGCCATCGTATTATTACTATTTTTGAAGAATAATCCATTACAAATATAGCTTAAATGAGTACTACTTCTATACAATACGATCAGGTAATTGCAATTTGCAAATCGTTGTTTCAAAAAAAAATGCACGATTATGGATGCGCATGGCGTATTATGCGTCTAAGTTCTTTAACTGATCAGATTTACATCAAAGCACAACGCTTGAGAAGTATTCAAGAAAACAGTGTACGCAAAGTAGATGAAGGCGAAGTTCCTGAATTTATAGGGATCATCAATTACTGCGTTATGGCTTTAATTAATGCTGAAATAGGAGTTGGAAAGTATCCAGACCTATCTGCTGAGGAAGTAGAGGCCCATTATGACAAGCAGGTTTTAGCAACTAAAACCTTAATGGAGAACAAAAATCACGATTATGGAGAAGCATGGCGCGATTTACGCGTGAGCTCTTTAACAGACTTGATTTTACAGAAGTTACTTCGCGTTAAACAAATTGAAGACAACAAGGGGAAAACCTTGGCTTCTGAAGGAATCGAAGCGAATTATCAAGACATGCTAAACTATGCTGTCTTTGCCCTAATCCACCTTGAATTAATAAATGAATAAATAACCATCAACCACTAACTATGAAAATCATCACGCAATTGTCGCGCATATTTGTAGGCGTATTATTTATTTTATCCGGTTTAGTTAAACTGAATGATCCTACAGGTTTCTCTTTTAAGCTAGAGGAATATTTTTCAGAAGCCGTTTTAAACTTGCCTTTTTTAATGCCTTATGCCCTATCCTTAGCTGTAGTATTGGTTATTGCAGAAGTAATTTTAGGAGTAGCCTTATTGCTTGGGTTTATGCGAAAATTGACGTTGACGTTATTATTCTTAATGATTGTTTTCTTCACCTTCCTGACCTTTTATTCGGCTTACTTCAACAAAGTAACGGATTGTGGTTGTTTCGGTGATGCTGTTCCTCTAACACCCTGGGGTTCATTCACCAAAGACATTGTCTTGTTGGTTTTTATCCTCATTTTAATCAAATTTAAATCTTATATTAAACCTATATTTCAAGCCAAAACAAATAACTTAATCATGATGATTACGCTTATTCTGTGTTGCTTCATGGGGTATTGGGTGTTGAATCACTTGCCATTAAAAGACTTTAGAGCCTATAAGGTAGGTACTGATATACAAAAGGGCATGGAAATTCCAGAAGGAGCTCCTAAAGCAGAATATCAAATGACGTTTTACTATAACGTCAATGGAAAAGAAGAAAAGTTTACGGATAAAGAATTAGGTAATATTCCAGAAGGAGCGGAATTTGTACGCCGTGAAGACATTCAATTAAGCGAAGGTTTTCAACCTGAAATCCACGATTTAACGATGGATTTAGATGGTGAGGAGCACTTAGATCAAATGCTACAAGAACCAAAGCTAATTTGGATTATTTCATATGACTTAGAGCGTGCGGATGCTGAAGGTTTACAAGCCATGAAAGATTTCGCCAACAAAGCCATTGTAAAAGGATATGTAGTTACAGGATTAACTGCCTCTAGTAATGCTATTATTGATGGGGTTATAAAGAAATACGAATTGCCTTTTATCTATTATACTTCTGATGCAACAACGTTAAAAACAATTGAAAGAGCAAATCCGAGTATTGTAGTCCTAGAAAAAGGAGTTATTGTAGAAAAAAGACACTGGAAAGATCGCGATCAAGTTACCTTAAAATAGATACGATTTGCTAGCTTACTTCATCAAAAAAATAGGCTATGCTGTACTAACACTTTGGGGTGTTGTGAGTGTAGTTTTCTTTTTGTTTACCATTCTACCTGGAGATCCAGCTCGTATGATGCTGGATCAAAATGAGAATGCAGAACAACTCTTGGCGATTAAAAAGAAATACGGATTTGATCAACCAGTTTCCAAACAGTATCTGCTCTATCTCAACGACCTCTCTCCCCTTTCTTTGCACAGCAGTTATTCCACTGATTATAGCTTTCGCCAGGAAAATAAATACAAGGGAGTGGTCTTGTTTCAAGCAGGGAAAACAGAGGTCATGCTAAAAGTTCCTTATTTGCGCGAGAGCTTTCAGAAAAACGGCAAAACGGTAAGCAGCATTCTAGCAGAGACACTACCTAATACGGTATTACTTGCTACTGTGGCGATTAGTATTGCGCTTTTTATAGGTGTCTTGTTGGGGGTAATTTCTGCTTTATATGTCAATAGTTGGCTAGATCGATTTATTTCTATTGTCAGCACATTTGGGATGAGTATTCCCTCATTTTTCAGTGCAATTTTATTTGCTTGGATCTTTGGATATCTCTTGCATTCCTACACACAATTACCCATGACAGGAAGCTTATACGAGGTAGATGATTACGGAACAGGGCGATACATTGCCTTAAAAAATATCCTTCTCCCTGCTATTGTACTGGGCATTCGCCCTTTATCTGTAGTTATTCAATTGATGAGAAATTCTCTTTTAGAAGTGTTGAGCTTGGATTATATCCGAACAGCTAAAGCAAAGGGAATGTCTACGTACCAAATGATCTACAAACACGCAATAAAGAATGCGCTTAATCCTGTAGTAACAGCACTTTCAGGTTGGTTTGCCTCTATGTTAGCCGGAGCCGTTTTTGTAGAGTATATTTTTGGTTGGAACGGATTAGGCAAAGAAATTGTAGAAGCACTCAATACCTTAGACCTACCTATTATCATGGGGGCTGTACTTACTATAGCAACAGCTTTCGTAATCCTAACAATTTTAGTAGATTTGATCTACGCTTATTTAGACCCTAGAGTAAAGCTAAACGAATAAAACTATCAATTTATGAAGAAATTTTTTATATTCCTATCTATACTTGCGTTAACCGCAACAGCTTGTAAACAACAAGCTGAGAAATTAGAAGTTATTTCTACAACAGATGCTACGGAAACTCCTGTAGCACCAGCAGAAACTACGGTTGATACAACACAATTTAATACAGAAGCACTCGATCAAGTATTCTACACCCTAGAGGGCAGTACTTTGACATTCAAAGATATCTTAGCGAAGTATACGGGTAAAAACATCCTTATTGACGTTTGGGCTGCTTGGTGTCCTGACTGTATCAAAGCGATTCCAGAAATAAAAAAAATAAAAGCTGATTTTCCCGATGTGGTTTTTGTCAATTTATCACTCGATAAAACACCAGAAGCTTGGAAAGAGGCAATTGAAAAATATGGAATTGAAGGAGAACAGTATTACCTAAATGACGAAAAACGCATGAAGGGAACATTCGGACAAGCCATTCAATTAAACTGGATACCGCGTTATATCGTGATTAACAAACAAGGAAAAATTGAGCTTTTTAATGCTACAGAGAAAAACTTTGAAGAGATAAAAGCCTTATTAAATACCATACAATAATGATGAGACACCAAATTGTTGCTGGAAACTGGAAAATGCATAAAAATTATCCAGAAACCCACGCATTATTAGACGAGATAATTGAATTATTGCCTACAGGTAAAGAAGTAGAAGTGATTGTCGCTCCTACCTTTACTAATTTAGCGAGCGCAGTTGTTCACTTAGAAGGGACCAATATTCAGGTTGCAGCTCAAAACATGCATCAAGCTGAAGGAGGCGCTTTTACAGGAGAGATTTCAGCTCAAATGTTATTGAGTGTTGGGGTGGAAACGGTCATTATCGGACACTCCGAACGAAGACATTACTTCAAAGAAACAGACGCTATTTTAGCAGATAAAGTCAATACGGCTTTAAAACACAATATGCGTGTGATTTACTGTATTGGTGAAGAATTGAAAGATAGAGAAAACAAACAATACTTGAATGTTATCTTCAATCAATTAAAAGATGGTCTTTTCCATCTGTCAAAAGAGCAATGGGCTAGTATTGTTATCGCCTATGAACCTGTTTGGGCAATTGGAACAGGAGAAACAGCAACACCGCAACAAGCTCAGGAAATTCACGCTTTTATTCGTCAAGAAATTGAGCGTAAATACAATCAAACTGTAGCAGATAGCACGTCTATTCTCTATGGAGGAAGTGTGAAACCTAGCAACGCAAAAGAAATTTTTTCTCAACCCGATGTCGATGGAGGATTAATTGGAGGAGCTGCTTTGGTCGCGGCGGATTTTGTTGCTATTGTAGAAGCCTTTTAATCGCATTTTATATGTAATTGATATAGCTAGCCTATCTGAAATGGATAGGCTATTTTTTTACCCATCCACATCTATTTATAAAGGTTCTAAATAATTTCCTTAACTTTGTCTGACAAAAATACAACAAGGCCATGTCTCACAATCAGGAAATCATAACATATAGTCAAGATAAATCAGTCAAAAACGGCGTTTATTTGAAAGAGTTAGCACCGCAAACACTAGAAGATGATATTGTAGGTTTAACACACCGAGACGATTACTATGTCTTTATACTTGTACTCAACGGTACCTTTAGAATCAACTGCGAACTGCAATCGCATGTTTTACAGAATCGTGATTTGTTTCTTATCAAACCGTATCAGATTCACACGATAGAAGAATATAGCGAGGATTTCTTTGCTTACTTTTTGAGCATTCAAGATTTTAGAATTCCAGATAATTTGACCTATATGCTTTTCAATTTACCCAATACAAATCAACGTATTCCCTTGCCTATGGAAGCTGTTCAAACGTTGCTCGACACCATTAATCTTTTGACAAAAAACGAAGCGAAAAAGGAAGAATATACCACAGAGATAACCAATGGATTATTTCAGGCAATAATCTATAAGATAGGTTCTTTATTTAAGGAAAATACGCGTATTCCGGAGCTTTCTGCTATCAATCAGTCGAATGTAATTACCTCGAAATTCAAGCGATTAATCACCACGCAAACACATTTAAGACAACCATCTTACTTTGCCAACCAACTCTTCATTACACCTGCACATTTGAATGATTGTGTAAAAAAAACAACAGGACAAACGGTGAGTTATTGGTTAAAGAAATCAATCATAGACGAAGCTAAACGCTTATTGTACTATACTTCAAAGTCGGTAAAGGAAATTGCCTTTGAACTGGGTTATGAAGACCACACCTATTTCTCGCGTTTATTTAAGAAACACGTGAAGCAAACACCTTTGCAATTTAGAGGAGATTTCATGGAAATGGTCCATTAGCTCTTTGCTAATTCATAGGTTAACAACTCCTCATAAGGATCACCCGTTAATCCTAATAGCAAGGCAAATGCTGGTTCTGTTTTAAGTCCTTTTCGTTTTAGCTCTACTATTTTGGCTTTAAAAAGCGGACCTTTTTCGATCAGTATCGCTTGTTCTATCACCATATGTCGAAATCCATATTGTTCCTTTACAGGTTTACGTTGAGCAAAAATCTCAACAGGTATGCCTTCCAAAACGAAATTTGCAACATAGTTTTTTTCGTTGCGTAATTCAAAATAAGAAGAGGTAAATGCTTCTCTTTCGCTAAAACACGATTCAACTATTTGACTAAAGGCGTGCATATCTTCACAATAACACGCGATATCAATGTCACTCGTTTCAATGGCAATATCTAAGGGAAACGTACCGACAACAACAGGTGTGAAATCACGTAATTTTTCCAGCAATTGATGGGTATGGAGCATCTCATAGATCTGTTGTTGCCTAGCTGTACCCCTTTGTAAATACGTTATTGTTGTAAAATCAATTTTCATTAATGTGCACTCATTTTTGAAAATAAATTTATAATCACAACCCCTAAAATAATAAAGGCCATTCCTATAAGAGCAGGTAAATCTGGTTTTTGTCCGTAAACAAGGATTGCGACAACTGTTACTAAAACAATCCCTACCCCTGACCAAATGGCATAGGCAATTCCAACGGGAATTGTACGAAGTGTAAGACTCAAAAAATAGAAAGCCACAGCGTACATCGCTACAGTAACAACACTTGGAACAATTTTCGTGAATTCATTTGAGGCTTTTAAAGCACTAGTCGCAATTACTTCACTGACAATTGCAACCAAGAGAAATAGGAAATTTTTCACCGTTTTACGTTTAAAAAGCAAAGGTAAACTAGATTCCTGAAAAAGGAAGAATTGCCCCTACATTTTAACTTCGTATGTATTTCTACTCTCTCATGTACCAATAGTGATCAACACCATCTAAATCAAAAGTATAAGCGGCATGAAAGCCAATTTTACCCAAAACGCGTATAGAACTTTCATTCTCAACTTCTGAAACGGCAAAAATAGGATGCTGTTGGAAATGATTAGCAGCATAATCCAAACAAGCCAATGTTGCTTCCGTTGCATATCCTTTGCCCCAGGCATCATAACGAAAACGATACGCTAAATCTAAGTATTCACGTAATCCATTTAATCCGTTTTCAACCAATTTAAATCCACACCAACCAATAAACGCATTGGTTGTCTTTTCGATAACTGCCCAACGTCCCACTCCAAAATCCGCATATTGTTTCTGAATAAATTCGATAATTTCATTGGCTTCTTCCATCGAGGTGATTACCATACTACCCACATATTTTACCACGCGCTCGTCGCTGTCTAATTGGAAAATTCCCTGTGCATCTTCTTTTGTGATTTCTCGAATGATCAAGCGATCTGTTTCAATAATTGTTGCCATAGTTGTTTTGTTTGTTACTAATTTAATAAAATTATTCTTATAAATCAGATGGCATACTAAAAACTACTGATTCCTCTTTTTATATAGAGAGAAGTTGAACATAAACGTCCCTAAATAAGATTAGTCACTTTTAAACGATCAGTTCACCAACTCCCTATCTCCCAAGATTACAGCGAAACAGCGTACAACTTCTTAAAAATAACACTTGAAGTATGACCTCCAAAGCCAAAAGTATTATTCATGGCTACCTTAACTTCTTTATGTTGCGCAACATTAGGTGTTAAATTTAAAGCCTTACTAATGGCTGGATCTAGGGTAGTTAAATTAATCGTAGGTGGTAGTACTCCCTCCGTTATACTCTTGACACACAAAATAGATTCAATAGCCCCTGCTGCGCCCAGAAGGTGTCCAGTCATGGATTTGGTCGCACTTACATTCAAATGAGTGAGGTGATCCTGAAACAAATGTTCTATTGCCTTGCATTCACTAAGATCACCAACAGGTGTAGAAGTTGCATGGGCGTTGATGTAATCTACCTCATGAGTTTGGAGGCCTGCGTCAGTTAATGCTTGCTGCATGGCTACAATAGCACCTTCTCCTTCGGGATGTGTTGCAGCTACGTGATAAGCATCAGAAGCTCCACCATAGCCTACCAATTCACAATAAATCTTAGCTCCTCTTTTTTTAGCGTGTTCTAATTCTTCCAACAATAAAATACCTGCTCCTTCACCTGCTACAAACCCCGTGCGATGCGCATCAAAAGGACGAGAAGCTTGATCTGGATTTTCATTCGCCGTAGAAAGCGCTTTCATCGCATTAAAGCCAGCAATGGCCGATTGGCAAATGGTTGCTTCCGTTCCACCCGCTAAAATTAAATCTGCTCTACCTAAGCGAATAGCATCGAAAGCGCTGCCAAGTGCATTATTCGATGCAGCACAGGCAGAAGCTACAGCATAACTAATTCCCTTTAAGTCATAGCGAATAGAAATTTGTCCCGCTGCCATATTTGAAATCATCTTGGTGATAAAAAAAGGATTAAATCGAGGTTGAGTTCTATCTTTTCCAAAATTCAATATTTCCTCCTCTAAGGTTTCTAAACCACCAATTCCCGTAGCGATAATAACCCCAAAACGGTGACGATTAATAAGGTTCCAATTTAATTGAGCATCCATAATACATTCTTCACTTGCCGCAATTGCATATTGAGTAAACAAGTCCATTTTTCTCGCTTCAGGTTTAGTGAAATAGTGCAAAGGGTCAAACCCTTTTACTTCGCAAGCAAAATTGGTTTTAAAATTAGTAGCATCAAAATGTGTAATCGGTGCAGCTCCACTTTTTCCTTGAATCGCATTGCTCCAAAATGCCTCTACATTATTTCCTAAAGGGGTAATTGCACCTAAACCTGTAATAACAACTCTCTTCATAATTTTATATTTTTTATACTTACTAATAAGTAAGTATAAGGGTTAAAAAAAATCGTTTATTTGTTGACAAACAAACTATTGCTCCTTCAATTGTTCAACAAGAGAATAACAATATCCTTTGTAATCGACATATTTATTTACTCTTGCCAATTGTAAACTAGCCACCAAACTTGACAATATTAAAAAAGCTCGTTGCTGCTGTTCTTCTTCAAAACGAAAAACTCCTTGCTTCTTTCCTTCCACCAGAACTCCTGCTAACCAATTGACGATTAAATCAACAATTTTCGTTACTGCTACTCGTGTAGTTGGAAACAACGTTTCAATATCCGTAGACAAAGCACCTACAATACAGAGCTTTCGCTCTCTTTGACTTTTAATATAGATTTTGATAAACGTCTCTATCTTTTTTTCAGGATCAAATTGTAAAGCTTCCATGTTCGCAATCATCTCTTCAAAACGCTGAATATTTGTTTTGACAATGCTCGTTCCCAAGTTTTCCTTACTTGCAAAATAATAGTGTATTGCCGCATTTTTAATTCCTAAAGCCGTAGAAATATCTTGATAGCTAAATCCATTATATCCCTTGGTTAAAATTAATTCTTCACCTAACTCTAAAATGCGTTCTCTAGTTCCCGACATATTTATTAATTTAATAACAGAACAATATTACTTACTAATTAGTAAGTAAACAATTTATTTAACTCTTTTTTTCGTCAGTTAGCTCTGAAATATAAATTGTTAACCGATTATTTTCTGCATGAAGTAAAAACAAATCTTCTCTATATAGCAAAAAAAACCACTCCTACAAAGGAATGGTTCTTCTTTTTACTTGCATGTTCATTCTGTAAACAGTAACCGTAAACTATTTCACATATTTAGGCGGAACAGTCGTGTGATTTCCATCGACATTTCGACTTACTATATAATGTGGTGAAGCCATTTCGATATTATTTTCTGCAAAAACATCTTGAGCATGTTGACGCAAATCAGAATAAATCTTCGCTGTTAATTTGGCTTCTTTGATGTAGACATTCAGCTGATAATCCACGTAAAAATCTCTAAATTGATCTTGTAAAATGAATGGTTTTTGACGTTTCAATACATGTTCGGTACGATTGGCTATTTCATATAACATTTCGTGTACTTTTTGCCATGGTACATCATATCCCACTGCAATAGTTGTATGTAAGATTAATCCGTGTTCTTTAGCTGACTGAGAATAATTGACCGTATGCGCCGACATGATGTTGGAATTTGGTATGGTAATAATCTCATTTTTAGGTGTTTTAATACGCGTAACCAAGGCTGTTTTTTCCAATACATCTCCCGTGTATTCTCCTAACTTAATGCGGTCGCCTATTTTAAATGGACGCATATAGGTAATTACAAGTCCTGCTACTAAGTTACCAATAACAGAAGTTGACCCAAGAGAAACAACGATACCCGCAAAAACCGAAACCCCTTTAAAAATCTCCGAATCTGAATTAGGTAAATACGGGAATATCAAAATAAACATGAAGATGAACATCAAAGCACTAATGATATTATAAGTTGGAAAAGCCCAATCGGGATAGAATCCTTTTAAGGTAATTTTATTATTGGCGATCTTTTCGGCTAGAGATCGCACGAACTTTTGAATGTATCTAAAAATAAACACAATTACTAGAATAGTGAATAGCTTAGGCATATACGCTTTGATACTTCTACCTACCGCTTTTAACGGTGACATCACATAATCTAGTAATTGATCAGAAATATGTTTCGTAAATGGAAACAATTTAAAAATGGCTAACAAGCCAAAATACAAAAAGATCAATACAATAAGGAAGCGGATTACTTTAGCCATAGTGATGGTCGTAAGCATGGCTCTATGATCATCAATGATACCAAACATCCCTTTAATTTTCTTTCCGCGTTGTTTCCAAATCATCACCTTGACTCTCCTATACCAATAGTAGATGTATTTGATAATAAATAGCTCGGCGATAATAATTCCCACAGTTCCTGCTATTTGCAACAATACTTGCTGCCAACTGGTGCTGCGTTGTTGTTCTTCTACTGTTTCTGTGATGATTTTTTTGTAGAACTGTGCAGCTTGAATTTTAGTTTTCTCTTCTTGAGAGGCTTGAATCGTATCAACACTCATCAATATTTCATTCTCATACATCAAATTGAGATAGTTCCCTGTATCAACCAGTTTAATCGAATCTCCTTCAAATAAGTAGTTATCCACTAATGAAGCTATCTTCTTTTCAATTGATCTTGCACGTTGCTTCGAAGTAAACGAACCAATATTGCCGTACACATTAAATAGCGTATCATGCATAACCACAACAGGTGTTTTTTCTAATACAATGAATGCAGGTTGTACGGCCTCCACTTTCTCAGGCGTAGTAGGTTTCTTATTCTTTGACCATGTCGTAAATCCCAAAAGGATTGTCAATACAAGAATAGAAAATCGAAGGATCGAAAAATAATATTTCATAGGTAAAGGACTTCTAAATATCCAAACAAATTTAACTGAAAATTTCGAATATAACAGCTTAATTTACGTCAACTACTTGATGCTTAATTTACTTTTTAACACTATTTACCATTCAAAAAAACTCGTCATTTTTTCGAACTCCTCCCTTTCTTCACTTTCATTTACAGCTAGTTACAAAACCCCTATTTCTAGGGATGCGATAAAGAGGGGAAGTAAAGTATATTCGTATGATCATGTCAAATAGACTTCTTATGCGTTTATCATGCTACTTCTTTAGTATTGTCTCGTTTTTGGGTTCTTTTTCAACGAAAGAAAAAATAGTTGGCCAACAAATAAATCAAGTATGTTATCCTTACTTGACCAAAGAACAAACCTATATCTATGTTGATCACACGAATAAACCTGTAATTTCAAGACCTTTTGCGACGGCTGATCTATTCACATCAACCGGTTATGCAGTTGTAACAGACGAAAAAGGACAAGCAGCTGTTATCGATAAAAAAGGAAAAATTATAGTTCCCTTTGAAGATCGCTATATCTCTTTACAGGTACTGAATAATCAACTAACGGCAATTTATACACGAGAAACTTACACCAAGAATTCTCGATTTTGGGAATGGGAATGGAGTATTTTTTCCGGATTAAAAACAGAAGTACAGCGACAAAAATTTGAGGTTTACCTCTTAGAAACGAAGCAAGTTCTCTTTTCTGAGCAATTGAGTACTAAAGCTTCACTACCCACCTATATAGCAACGGTAGATGCCGATCATTTCATCTTTAATAAAACGCTTTACAAACGCAAAGGGCAACGTTTAAGTAAGCAAAAAAACAATATTATTCACCAGTTTGAACCAAATAAACTTTTACAACAAAACGGTTCTCAGTTTGCCATTTTTTCGATTGAACGTAAAGCACCTATTCTCGAACACTTAGAGGCTACCAATCAACTTACTCTTGAGGTCAATGGCAAAGAGCTTCTGCTGACAGAAGTTAACAAAAGCAGATACTATACTGAGATTCCAGAAATACTCTTTAATCCAAAGACGAAAGAGTATTGGATTAAACCTTTGTTTGATAGGGCTTTTCCGAAAAAAATTAAAGCGCGAAATGAAACAGATCTCGCTTATCTACAAAAAGTGAGCTACATCAATACCGTTCCTGATTATCCCTATTTTATTTTAGGAGTCTTCGATTGCGATAGCTGGATGTTTCAATGGAAATATTTAGCTATGGATGGGACTCTTTTAGACCATATTGACGCACCTGACTTTTTTGTTGTCGATGCGCGTGCTCGCATTCAAGGACCTCATCAATCAGAACTTATTTCTACTGATGCTATTCCTTCAAATTGGTCGTTAGAAGCCGTAACGAAATACAAAGGCTTCAATACCCTTTTTAAAATCACACTCAAACAAGAAGGACAAAGCAACCGTTATGGCTTGTGGAATACGCAATCCAAACAATGGGAACTTCAACCCATTTACCGCGATTTTTACTGGTTAGATACAGAACGAGGATTAGTAGCTTTAGCAAAAGAAGATCATCAATATGTGATTTACAACTACAAAACAAAAAAGAATATCACAGAAGATATCTTTAGCTATATCGATTCTTCGGGTTGGGTTACCCAAGTAAACGAAGCTGGTAAAGAGATTCATTTTTATTTTGATTTTTCAACAGCCAAAGCTTATAAGGAATAACCTAAGTAGTTCTCCTACTATTGTAGAATACTTCATTTGATCCAGCAGAAAGAAGTAGTAATTTAGTGGAAAAAGTTTCACTCCTCTAAAAATTAGGGACAAATCAACTTTACTAGGTGTTTATCTAGCCAAAAAGTACAAACACCAACGTATGAACTAAATTAACTATGAAAAAAACGATACTCTTTCTTTGCTTAACCTTCCTTACAATTGGTTGTACAGATCATCTTTGGAATGAGGACCAAGTAACTTCTCCAAATCGTTGGAAAGCTCATTTTCAAATTCAAGATCGAGAAGTTCCCATCATTTTCCATTTAGATACTGTTCCATCAAATATTCATAGTTTTCGCGTGATTTTTACCGATGGTCCTAGTAAAAATCAAAAAGAAATTGTTCAACTATTCGGCGATAGTATACGCGTTGAATTGGATCGTTATAGAGGAATAAATTTAAAGGGAGTTTTTGATAATCAACAGATAAAAGGAGTTTATCGAAATCAAAAATTTACTCCTGCACTTGAGGTTCCCTTTACGGCACACCAAAGCAATGAAAAGCGGTTTACTCCTGTTCCTAAATCTAGTACTATTAATCCTACTGGAGATTGGGAATTTGTATTTACGACAAGTACTACGACTCCAAACATCGATTTATATCACAAACTCAGTCAGCTTCAATTGTATAAAACGGATTCAACTTTAGTGGCGTCTGGCTATTATTACCAAGGTTTTGAGGGCATACTAACCGAGAACGGTTTTGTCTTATCTTCGTTCTCAAGGGATCAACCCGTTTTATATGAAGCAACCTTTGTTACTCCAAACGAAGTCAAAGGCACGCTGTACACTTCATTGGAAGTAATTCCCTTTCGAGGAACAAAGAAAAGCAACCTCGAATCAACCGTAGAAAGCAGTAGCAATGGTATCGTTACCCTGTGGAATTTATTCAAAGCCTACCTTGCTTATCTCTAATAGAAAAAGGGTTTAAACTGTAGTTGTTTAAACCCTTTTAGCTAACTAATTACAAATGAATAATAATAAATAAACTATTTATACGCGTTGATTTTCACAATATTACCAACCGTTCCATCTCCTAAATCTTTAATTTCCAACCCTTTATTAAAGGTAGCTGTTGCTCTGTTTAACAAGTACACATAGGACTTGGCTGCTGATGTAATCGGTATAAATACCTCATTACCTTCTACGTAAGGTGTTCCAATTTCTGCAATTTCTTCTGGAGCATCTAAACCTTCAATCCATTTAAAGTCACCCGTTTTTGCATTGAATAGGGCTAATTTGTTAGCTGCTGCCATATTCCATGACTGATCGGTATTGGCGAACATATTCAAGATGAACTGATCTTTACCAACAGCATATACTTTATAAACTTTATGACCTCCTGATTTTGCTTCTAAATTATGGTAATAAGAAGGATCAAATTTCAATGTATTTTTATCAAATTTCAACACAGCAGAAGGCTTGGTAGAAAACGATCCTTTATCTTTGCTAATCATTGCAGAGGGAGAGAATACGTAAATATCTCCGCTTTCTCCTTTACCAATAGTAGATACGCGACTTGATCTATAACGAGCAACTGCGAAACTCATGCGGTCATCTTTCACTACACTTTCCAATACCACTCTATTTTCTGGTGCTTGCGACATATCCAATTTGAAAATAGCTAACCACACTCTATCTCTGAAGGATGAAGTATTGTCATCATCTGTATTTGCTGTAATTTTAAATGGTTCAATCGCCATTACGAAACGGTCATTTCCAATATCTTCTAACCCTGCAAAGTTTGCATATTCACCATCTTCGGCAATGTTTTCTACGTTGACAAATGAAGTAAACTCAATTCCGCCAGTAACCCCATTAATGAAATTAAACGCTTGTCCTTTTTTTCCATTTTCTAACTCAATTCCCCCTGTTGTAGAGATCATGAATCGCCCAAAAGGGGTAATAAACTCTTCTCTATTAGGTAAATCAACCAACGTATTCTGTTGCAAACGCAAATCTTTGTTCAACATCCAGCTTTGCATTCCTGAAGGATCTCCCTTTCTATATTCAAAAACATAAGCGCGTAAATCTTTGAATGTATAAATGTTTTTTCCCAAAGCCACTTGACCATTTCCTTTAACGCTAATTGATCCTTCCTTTAAATTATCGACTTCTAAAAGTAAATTTGTTTTAGAAGCACTTGCTCCTAAGATATACTTCGTTCCTACTAAGTCTTCTTTATTTCGAGTACCATCATCGATTGTTTCTTCTTCATCCCCTCCTCCAGGTTTTGAATTATCGTCACTTGAACAGCTTGTGAAGGTAAATGCACTAACTAGAAAAGCTAATACTACTGTAGATAAAACTCTTTTCTTCATTGTATATAATATTTTAGTTTATGGATTAATTTTTTTAATAACTGTAGCGTATTTTAAACATGAAGCTTCTACCTGGTTTTTGGAAGCTGTAATTGTCGTACGCCAATTTGTCAAATAGATTATTAGCTTCAACCGTAAGGTGTAACGTATTATTAAACAAGCTATACGAAGCGCTTAAATCGTGAACCACTTGAGAGGGAATCCAAATGGGTTCTGCTCCAATACTACTAAAGTCGTAGCTGTAGTGATCAATATATCTCAAGTTATAACCGACGTTTAGGTTGTTGCCTTTTTTGCCAAGGTCTTTGAATAAGAATCCTGCATCCAAAGCACCAAAGAAATAGGGTTCATTAGGGATTCGTTCGTTGTAATACGAATTGGCTACCGTCGTTCCGATGGCGTATTTTTGTTTACTTCGAATACTCTGTGTAGTCAAACTACCACCTAACTGTAAGACATCGTTATAGACATAGCGTGCTTCAACGTTTAAACCAATACTCTCCACCCCGCCTATATTCACACTAGAGGCCCTAGATCCTGATCCATAAGGGTTACTTCGGATATAATCCTCTGTTTTTCGGTAGACAAACCCAGCGTCTGCAAAAACAGCGTGAACTTTATCCCATACTTTAGAGTAACTTAAATTAAAATTGTAATTATTTCCCGCTTCTGGTTTTAGATCTGTATTTCCCCAAACCATATCACCATCTCCAAACAATTCGCTATCTGTAGGTAAACGATAGGTTTTTTCGAAAGACGATTTAATCTGAAAATCTTCCCATAAATAAGTAGCCGCTATTCCATAACCGCTTTTATCTACACTTGTACTTTCGCTTAAATACGTATGTTTAATAGAATAATGCTTACCAAATACAGATACATTGAAATTATCCAAGATGTTGTAACGATAGGATAAAGCCGTGATATTCTTTAAGCTTCGACGCGTTGTCTCACTTTTCTTTTCGCTTTCTGTCTCTTTAACCGCTAGAGGATCTTCTGTTTTTCTGTTGAAATAATAGATGACATTATTTAAGCTAAAGGCGTGTTTATCATTTACTTTATAGCTTACATTCGCTGTAGTAGATCCATTGTGATCGAAGAACTTCACCAAAGAAGGACCTCCTCCCGATTCTCCTTTCTTCATTGTTTTAATTCGCTCCCCAGCCCAATTGTACTTGTTTCGAGACGTGTCTATATTTTGATTATACCCTGCATTATATGTCGAGGTAATCGCTACATCTAAACCTTCTGTAAATAAATTGCGCTTGCTATATTCTAAGGAAGGCATAATCGTTACAGAACGACGCTTTTTCTGTCCGAATACTTTTTCCATAATCGTACCTGTTTGAACGCCTTTTTTTCCTTCTCCATAGGTAAATCCAATCAATAAACGATCAGCATACGATTTATCTAGCACCCCTACTTTAGTTACTACAGTGGCCGTTTGAAAACGGTCATTAAAGCGCTTACCCCATTGTTTTTCTTTGGAATAAACGCCTGTTTTCAAATTGGCTACTGGTACGTAAACTTTGTAATTGTTGTCTGAGTAATTTTGAAAAGCATTCACCTGAAAGGTCATTCCGTTATCAAATACTTTACTCACATTGAGGTGACTCTTATAGGTATTAAATGAACCCGTAGCAAAAGATGCGTCAATTTTAGTTTCTTTGGATTTATTGGTGATGATATTTACGGCACCTCCTAAAGCATCCGAACCGAACTCCACAGGAACAACACCTTTGTAGACCTCAATACGATCTACCATTGTAATCGGTAGATTATTAATTTTAAACTCACTTCCAAACCCTTCCATTGGCACACCATCCATAAAGAATCGAATATGGCGACCACTGAATCCATTCATGGAAAACGTATAATCCGAACCTTCTGCTCCATCCTTTCTCACCTTGACACCCGATACGCGATCAAGCGCTCCCGACACATCCAAAGATGAATTATACAAAGGCTTGGCATCGATAGCAATAACGTTGTATGCTGATTCTCTGACTTTTTCGACTGGACTCTTTACCTGTAAAACAACATCAGCCAAAATCGACTCCTTTGCTTTTAGAGTAATGCGTTTTCGCAACGCTTCCCCTTCTTCTACTTTCACAACAAGAGAAGTGGTTTCATAACTCACATGTTGGATTTGAAGCTTATAGGTACCACCTGTACCCATTTTAAGTTTAAACTCTCCTTGCTCATTGGTTAAATCACTTTTTTGGGTATCAAGCAATACAACCGTTGCAAAATCGACTGGACTTCCCTTTTCATCTTGTATGACACCCGAAATAACAGTGGGTTTATGTTGTGCATATGTCCCGTATAAGGCTCCTAAAACACAGGCTGTTAGTAGTAGAAATTTTCTCATTGAATGATAATATTGTGGCGAATTAAAACCATATTCTTATTTAGACTCAATACAAACAGATACAAATATATAGACTTTTTTAACATCTGTAAAATAAATTAGACTAAATTTAAATAAGCTTTTTTATCCTATGCGAATTGTGAACTGAGTAGTTCAAATAATCAAATAAAGAAAAGTAATAAGGGAGAAAATCTAATAATGTAGTAGTAAAAAACAAAAGAGAGAATTAATAAATTAATTCTCTCTTCGTCTTGAAATTCGTTCGTTTCTAAGTGTTGGACCTGTTTTTTTTGAATTATTTCGCTCTCTGTCGAACTTCTTTTTAGGTCTTCGCTCTTCTTGGTGGGAGGTAGTTGTTTGCGTATTGCGCGGTTCTTGTTTGTGCTGTACCTCAGCCAAACTAGCCTCTTCTGTCTTACTTGAAGGAGCGATTAATTGGTTCAATTCTGTCAATTCAGCTGCTGTTATCTCGCGATACTGACCAACGGGTACATCAAGGCTAATATTGATAATTCGAATGCGTTTTAACGAGACTACATCATAGTCAAAGTACTCACACATGCGTCGAATTTGTCGATTGAGTCCTTGTGTCAAAAAAATGCGAAATACAAAGCGACTAATACGCTCTACTCTACATTCTTTGGTGATCGTATCCAAGATGGGTACTCCTAATCCCATACGCTGAATAAAACGATCTGTAATCGGTTTATTTACCGTAACGATATACTCTTTTTCGTGGTTGTTTTTTTGGCGTAAAATTTTGTTGACAATATCACCGTCATTGGTCATGATAATCAATCCTTCACTGTCTTTATCTAGACGTCCAACGGGAAAAATACGCTTGGGATAATTGATAAAATCAACGATATTATCTCTTACTTTTTTATTTGTCGTACATTCAATACCCACTGGTTTATTAAAAGCTAAATACACAAAATCTTCATCTGTTTGACGAATTAATTTGCCATTGACGCGAATTTCATCTGCATCAGTCACTTTTAAACCTAGTTCGGGTTGTTTTCCGTTTACGGTAATGCGTCCCTCCTCAATTAAGCGATCTGCTTCTCTTCTTGAACAGTACCCTACTTCGGATAAATATTTATTTAAACGCGTTTCTTGATTTTCCATAAGGCAAAAGTAAATAATAAATTTCGTTACTTATACATCGAAATACGTTCTAGCGCAAAAAGGTTTGAATTGTATGGAAAACTGTTTCGTCTTGCAAGCTATGTCCCAAATTTTCAGTAGCTAGAACCTCATTATTTTTTCGTTGCAAAGCTTGATGAAAACGCTGCGCTTCTTCAAAAGAAACTTGAGGATCTTCTCTATCGTGTATACACAGTACTTCAACATCGACAAATGGGACAGCATCTGCACTACAATAGGTACTTATTGGTTTGTTGATCAAGTGTTCTATGTACGTATGATAAGCATCTTTAACGCGTTTAGAATAGCCTAGGAGATGATAATAATGAGAGAGAATCACCTCAAAACGATCAAATGCACCTAAAATAACGGCTTTTTTAAGTCCCGGGTACGTAGTCTCACTTAGTTGTTGAAAGAGGGCAAAAGCACCCAACGAATGACCGATCACAAACTGAGGTTGAAAAGTTTGAAGCGCGATATCAATTACCTCTTGGTAATTTTTAACGCTTAGATTTTTGCCATTGCTTTGTCCTAAACTTGGAGCATCTACCGCCACAAATCGGAATTGACCTTCTAAGGTTGTACACAAGGCTTCCCACCTCGCGCTATTGCTTTCCCATCCGTGAATGAGTAAAACTAAGGGCAATTCTGTTTGGGTAGACTTCCATTGGTAATAGTAAACTTTATTTTTCTTATACCAAAAGAAACCGAGATCTGCTTGCCTTAAGAATGCAGGCAGGGCTTTTGCATTTAGTTTTCCTTTGCGCGGTGTAGAAAATAGTCGATGAACCCAATGCAAGGCAGTAGGCATAGAAAATAGGCTTACAACATTAATTAGGGCACCAACTACTTTTTCCATAAAAAAGAAAAGCCTCTTAAAAGAGGCTTTATATTATTTTAAACTTGCAATAATTGCATCGATTTTTTCTCTTTCTTCTTCAGCTAAAGCGCTATCAACAAGAATACGTCCACTGTGCTCATCTGTGATAATTTTTTTACGCGTAGCAATCTCTACTTGCGTTTGTGGTGGAATTGTAAAGTACGATCCTACAGAAGCCCCTCTCTCTATAGATACCACTGCTAATCCGTTTTTTACTCCTTCTCTGATTCTCAAATATGCATTTAATAAACGCTCTTCGATATCTTGTTTGAACTCATCCGATTTAGCTAACAACGTTTGCTCCTCGCGTTCTGTTTCTGACATAATGTTTTTCAACTCTGCCTCAATGTGAGTCAAGTGCTCATTACGCGCAGCCAAACGCTCGTCTGTTTGTGCAATGTTGCTCTTTTTATTTTCGATACTCACTTTCATTTCACGAATGTGTTTTTCAGCAAGTTCGATTTCTAACTTTTGGAACTCAATCTCTTTTTCTAAAGAGTTGAACTCTCTGTTATTTTTCACTTCGTTTTGTTGCTCAGTGTACTTTTTGATTGCTTCTTTAAACTCTTCAATGGCATTCTTTTTTTCTTTAATACCACTTTCGATGCTATTTAAATCTGCATGAAGTTTCTCTAAGCGTTTGTTAAGTCCAGCAACTTCGTCTTTTAGATCTTCAACTTCAAGAGGTAGCTCTCCTCTCATATTTCTGATTTCATCGATTCTTGAGTCAATCAATTGTAAGTCGTAAAGCGCTCTTAATTTCTCTTCAACCGTTAATTCTTTTTTCTTTGTCATCGTTATAAGTAGTTAACTGGATTCGTATTTACTGTTGATAAAATAACTGCAAAATTAGGCATTTTTTTTGAAAGAAACTCAACTATATAATTTTTTGTATATCTTTCACTTTCAAAATGACCTATATCTGCCAAAACAAGCTGATTTTCAGCCTCATAATATTGATGATATTTTAAATCCGCCGTTATAAATGCATCGGCTTTTTGTTGGATCGCTGCTTTTATTGCAAAACTACCAGAGCCCCCTAACACCGCAACTTTTCGAATTGGTTTGTTTAATAAGGCACTATGGCGAATTCCTCCCGTACCTGTTTTGTCTTTTACCATTTGCAAAAAGGCTGTTTCTGCTATTGGTTCTTTGAATTCCCCAATCATTCCCATCCCTACATTTTGCAAGGCATTTTCAAGGTTGTAGATTTCATAGGCTACCTCTTCATACGGATGAGCTTGAAACAAAGCAGCGAGTATTTTTCCTTGTAAGTGTTTCTCATAGGTCACCTCAACCTTATGCTCTGCTACTTCTTCTTCTATGCCAACTTGACCAATAACAGGATTGCTTTTCTCATTGCCTTTAAAACTCCCCTTTCCTTCCGACACAAAACTACAGTGGTCGTAATTCCCTATTGCTCCCGCTCCAGCAGCAAATAGTGCTTGACGTACTTTTGCTGTGTCTTGTAGGGGTACATACGTAATTAATTTCTGAATGTAATTGGCTTTCGGAATCAAAATACGCGTATTTTCCAAGCCTAAAGTATTGCAAAATATTTTGTTTACCCCTTCTTGGTGATTGTCCAAAGCCGTGTGAATCGCATAAATTGCTATGTCATTTTTGATAGCTTTGATTACCGCACGTTCAACGTAGTTCTTTCCCGTAATTTTTTTCAATCCCGAAAACAGAATGGGATGAAAGCAAATAATCAGATTACATTTTTGTTCTATTGCTTCATCAACTACTGTTTCTAAAGCATCGTGACAAACCAATATTCCGCTTACTTCTTGCTCATAGCTACCAACCAATAATCCAACATTGTCAAAATCTTCCGCATAGCTCAAAGGAGCTAACTCTTCTAAAATGGGAATAATATTTTTTACTTTCATATTCTATATCGCACTGTTCTATTACTTATTTCTTTTTCAAAGATAAAAAAATTGATACTTTCGTAAGATGAAATTACTGCGTATCCTTCTTTTCCCCTTTGCCATTTTGTATGGTCTGATTACCAATATACGAAATTGGTTTTACACTATAGGTATCTTCAAACGTACCTCCTTTGCTATTCCATCTATTGTGGTTGGAAACCTCAGCGTGGGGGGAACGGGAAAAACGCCGATGGTGGAGTATATCATTCGCTTACTAAAAGATCAGTACCAAACCACCACATTAAGTCGAGGGTATAAGAGAAAGAGTGAAGGATTCTTTTTGGCTGATACAGCTACAACCATGGAACAGATTGGCGATGAGCCCTTTCAGTACCACTGCAAGTTTGACAACATTAACGTTGCCGTAGATGCTAAGCGTGTGAACGGGGTTGAAAACATTTTGCAACGCAAACCCAATACAGAAGTAATTGTCTTAGATGATGCCTTTCAGCACCTTGCCTTTCAAGGGGGATTATACATTTTACTCACCACCTATGACGATCCGTATTTCAAGGATTTCATGTTGCCTACGGGAAATTTACGCGAATCGAGAAAAGGAGCGAAACGCGCAGATATCATCGTGATTACCAAATGCCCTAAAGACCTAAGCGAAGCAAAGCAAAAAAGCATAACACAAGATTTACATCTAAAGCAAGGACAATTGTCTTTTTTTACGTATATTGATTTTAGTAAAATTGCATATTCAAAGTCTGATTCAGTGGAGGTTACTCAATTAATTCAGGACGACTTTATCTTAGTGGCAGGCATTGCAAAACCACAATCCTTTTTTGATCACCTCAAAAAAGAAGATACCTTGTGTTTAACCTTTCCTGACCATCATCATTTTTCGTCTGCGGATCTTGAACTAATTTTGAATAAAGCGAAAGGAAAGAAAATCATCACCACGGAAAAGGATTACGTTCGACTCCAAGGTCTTCTTCCTGAAAGCCAATTATTTTATTTACCTATTCAAACCGCTTTCCTAAACAACAGCGAAGCGTTTGATACTAAAATTTTAAACTATGTGGGAGAAAGTACAAGAAACCGTTCAATTCATCATTGAAAAAACGAATTTTAAACCTGAAATTGGTATTGTTTTAGGTTCTGGTTTAGGGAATTTAACTGCGGATATCGCTATCGAACATGAAATTTCGTATGCTGATATTCCCAATTTTCCAGTATCAACTGTTCAAGGACACAAAGGGGCTTTGATTTTTGGAACTTTAGGAGGTAAGAAGATTGTAGCAATGCAAGGTCGTTTTCACTACTACGAAGGATACGACATCAAAACTACGGTATTTCCTATTCGCGTGATGAAATACTTGGGTGTAGAAACACTTATTGTTTCCAATGCTTCTGGAGGGGTTAACCCGTCGTTTAAAGTGGGAGACATTATGATCATCAAAGATCACATTAACGCCTTCCCAGACCACCCTTTACGCGGTCACAATGACGAGCGTTTTGGTCCTCGTTTTGTCAATATGAACGAAGTGTACACCAAGAGCATTATTGAACAAGCCAAAGCAATTGCAAAAGCAAAGAATTACGACATCAAAGAAGGGGTATACTACGGTTTGCAAGGCCCTACTTTTGAAACGCTAGCAGAATACAAAATGGTAAAAGCAGTAGGTGGAGATTGCGTGGGAATGTCAACCGTTCCTGAAGTAATTGTCGCCCGTCACATGGATATGAAAATCTTTGGTATTTCTGTTATTTCCGACATGGGAAATGAAGAGGGAATTGCTGACGTCAACCACGACGAGGTTTTAAAAGCAGTACAAGCGGCTGAACCTATCGCTCGTGACTTAATCAACACCTTGGTTTCTAAATTAGAACAAATTAATTAAAATATAAAAAAGGCTCTTCATTGTATTGGAGAGCCTTTTTTGTTTTCTTGCAAAGTTTATGTTTGGCATTTGGTGTTTGTCGTTTAAAGAGAACATCACCTATTTCAGAAAAACCTACTGATAACAGATTTCTGATAACAGCTAACTAACTATCAATAATCTGCATTTTCTTCATAATGAAGGTTGCATTTTTATTTTGGCAAATACCATCGCGTATTTTGTAATCAAAATGCAAATCATCATTTTTAATTTCTACTTCAAAGCACTTATTCATCAAAATTTCAGGATGATCATTCGTGGTATTACAAACTTCCAAATCATGGGTAGCAATCATACCATAGGTTTGCTCTCGAATTAATTTTAGAATTACCCCTATCGTTCCACTTTGTTTATCATCTGAATTTGTTCCTCGTAAAATTTCATCCAATAGGACGAAACACGATTCACTTTGCACTTGTTCAATAATCATTTTTAGGCGTTTTACCTCTGCATAGAAGTAAGACTCACTGTCTTCTAAAGAGTCGGTCAAACGCATAGAAACAAGTAGAGGCAAAGGAAAGAAGGTTGCTTTTGTTGCGCAAATCGGCGCTCCAATTCCTGCTAATACGAGGTTCACTCCTATTGTTCTCAAAAACGTACTCTTTCCAGACATATTCGATCCCGTTAGAATCACAAAACGCTGATTGGAAAAATCAATGTCGTTGGTCACGCGTTTTTTCGCATGAAGCAACGGATGTCCTAAATTTTGGAAAGACATCTGTTTGGTCTCATTCAAAACGGGGAAGGTGTAACTTCTGTTGTTATACGAATAGTTTCCAAGAGAATTAAATGCTTCTACCTCTCCTACAAGATCAATTACAGTTAATACTAACTCTCCTTTTTCTTTTTTCCATTTTAAGAACTTATGTAGCACGTGCACGTGAAACTGAAACAAACCATTGAACAAAATCGAGACAAACAAATTAGCTACCGTTTCCAATTGTTCAAATAGTCGAGATAGCTTTTTCAACTCAGTACTCGCTTTAAAAGAATCGCTTTTAATTTTTTTCAAATTTGCTTTCATGCGTTCCGTAGCGAATTCTTCTTTTTCAATTCGCTTGATAATGGAGCTATAACTCTCAATGGTTTCGTGTATTTTATCAACGCCTCCTAATTCAATTTGAATAGCACGTACTTTAGAAAGTGCACAGATTAGGTTAAAGGAAAAAACGGTGGAAGCAATATACCCCCAAACCATATTAGTCGAATCAATAAAAAATCCTATCGAAGCAATGACAAAGATCAAAGGCAATACATAGGCTAAAACTAAAGAAACCTTACTTAGTTCCTTAACCTTGGATTGGCTCCAGGTTTTCAATCGCTCATATGCTTCTTTGTTAAGATTGGATAATTTACTATAGGCGTAAATCTCTTGTCGCCATTCCACTTTCTGAGATAATTCTTTAATTACCTCTTGGTTTTTTAGTATATCAGCTTTGTCACTTCTACTTTTTAAAAGGGTAGCTAAATATTCTTTTCCTTTATAAGAAGCGGTTCTATTGAGGTATTGGTAGATGGATTTAGGTCCAAAAATATCTAAATCATAAGTATAGGGATGATCAGGTGTATGAAATTCGGTTCCATCTTCAAAAACCCATTGATCTTCTTTTAAAAAAGCATCTTCTTCTCGATTGATTTGCATTAATGCCTCAGCATAGCGCATCTTCCATGAATACGAAGCGTGGATACGCAAGAAAACAAGGAATACAATAACCAGACCTCCTGTTACATATAAATACTGGTAATCTGCACGAGACACAGATAAATAAAAACAATACACAATGGCTAAAAAAGCTAGTAAACGCAAAGCGCCTATTAATTTGTATTTTTTTCGAATCTCATTGTATTTATGTTGATAAAGGGAATGTCTCTTGGCGTAAATTTCCATTGCTAAAGCGTTTAATTTAAAAAAGGTTTTTCGTATTAGTGTTAACAAATATACATAATAATGCTAGTGGAGACTTGATACAGAAGCAAAAGAATCACAAAGAATTTTAGACCTTAGAGAAATCGTGTATTTTTTAGCCCATATTGAATTCTACATCTATCGTACAACGCCATCCCCCTTATTTCTATTAAAAAAAGTTTCTATTCAGAAGCTTTTTTTAATCCCATTGATGAGTCGTTGATAGGGCGTATTTACCACCACCCGTGAAGAACAAGCTCACGGCAACTAAGGCATAGATCATCAACAATTCAATTTGCCAACCTCCATTATCATTGAGACTAAAGATGGCCGCACTTTGTACCAACAAAATCGCTGTTACACAATTGATGGCAAATACAGCCGCCGCCAAACGCGTTCTCCATCCCAACAACAATAGTATAGGTGCGATTACTTCTCCTACATATACACCATACCCAAAAAAAGCGGGTAATCCTTTATCTAGTAAGGTTTGTTGGATAAATCCAATCCCGTGAATTAATTTGCCAACCCCATAAAACAGCATAGGGAATCCAATGGCAATCCTGCTCAGTAGCAGTCCAGTGTCAATTTGTTTATTCATCTTATATCTATTTATAAATTTACTTTTACAAAAAACCCGTAATTTTTGAAGTGATCCCAGCTCATATTAAACTGCTCTAAATTCGCAGCTATCCCTATTGCAAGATTATCCTTCTTTACTCCTATTCGAATATGTTGAAATCCACGGGTATATTCGTGTCGATTGACATTTCCAACAGCAGATAATCGAAGTAATCCTTGCCATTGTTCTGTTAATTGAGGGGTATATTCCACTAACAAAGACTGCTCTAAGGTGAATCCCTTTTGATAGGTTGTACCTATGCCATAAACCAACTGAAGATCCTTTTTCTTCCATTGGTATTGGAGGTACACACTCGCAAACTTTCCGGGATTCTTCACACCAAAACCCGCATTTAAAATGAAGTTTTTCGGCAATTGATACGCAAGGGTATTGCGGATAAAAAAGATATTGTGGTTGTCGTCTTGGTATTCAGAATCGAATAAAACGAGGTTTTGCACGCTAAGTTTATCAGACAGTCGATGACTCAACGCATGGGTGTAACCGTACGATCTATTTCCGATCATCATATCAGGCGAAAAGGCAGTCTTCTGTCCAAAAACAACAAGTGGAAAGAGTCCGATTAGGACCATAAAAAAACGAGCGAATTTCATTTGTCTAGGCTTCTTTATTTTCACAGGACAAATGTATTCGCTCGTGTTAACGTGGTTCTTAAGATAGCTTAAGAAAGACTTTCTATGTTCTTTTTCTTGAGATGGCTCAAGAATTCAGGAGTCACCCCCAAGTAGGAAGCGATCATATATTGAGGCACACGCTGTTCAATATTGCGGTATTCTTTGATAAATCGCTGGTAACGCGAGTACACCTCCGTACTCATATGCTCAATCGTTCGCTCTTGTAAAGCGACATAAGCACTTTGTATTTTTAATCGAAAAAACGTAGACAGCGCGGGTATTTCCGTGTATAATTGCTCGAGATTCTCTCTGCTAATTTGAAGAATTACAGCAGGTTCAATGGCTTGAATATACAATTTTGATTCTTTTTGCGTCAAGTAGCTATATAAGTCATTAATCCACCATTCTTCGATGCCAATTTGCAAGGTGTGTTCCTGTGAATTTTCATCGAGGTAATAACAACGCGCACTACCTTGGGCAATAAATCGCATATGTTGAGATAATTGCCCTGGTTGTAAGACTAGTTCCCTTCGCTTTACTGTTACGATTTCTACTACCTCGTTAATTCGCTGTATTTCACTTTCATTTAACGTGATGGTTTGTTGTAAATGGCGCAACAACACCTCTATATACTTTTCTTGCATTCTCTCCTTCTTTTTTTACCAACGCCACACTTGCGGTTCATCTTTCCAAACAAGCCAACGAGATTGCTCGTATAAAGGACGCGTTCCGATCGTATGTGTATCGCGTATGGCTTTGTCTAATTCTAATTTGTGTATAGCTCCAGCATACGTTCCTACCCACAAAACTCTTTCATCGTCAGAAACCGTCATTCCGCTGATCGTTCCTCCAACAAAAAATTGACCAATATCTTCTCCTGCTTTATTGATAAAGCGAATATACCCATACGCATCACCTAAAACATAATAATCTTTTACTGCAACCCCTTGATAGACGCGCATTCCTTCATCCATATACACAAAGTCATCACTTTCTTCATAGGCTTCTACCTGCATACCTTCTAATTTCGTTGCATCTACGCCAATGGTAACCCCATTATAAAAGTGACACGAATTGGTAATTAGCTGTTGATCGTCTTTTGAAAACAAACAGAAATGAGGATAAGACGATTGAGGTCCTACGCTTCCCACTTCCTTTCCGTCAACGTGTAAAATGCGGTGATCGCGATCTTGATCTCCAACGACGATATAAGTATTATCATGAGATAAGGTTGCATTTTCCATATCGATATAGAAATCATCCCCTTCTTCTTGCTCCTCTTCAGATAAAACAGGATGAATCAATTGTTGTTTTTCCTCTTCCAAAAGATACACCCCTTCTGAAGTAACAAATAAAATGCGTTTTCCATCGTTAAAGGGAATTAATTTGGAGATACCTAAATTCGCTAATTCTCCCAATGGAAAGGTCGCGATCTCTGGACCATTCCATCCTTGATACGCAACAATTGTATCCGCATAAGCAATAGCAAATACCCCCTTGCGCATTGACTTTCCTAACCCTTTAATGGTATGATCCAATACGTGTACCGTTGTACCTGAAAGCAAATAAGCGGTACGTGCTTCATAGGAAGTACCCGCTAAGAAGGCAACGCTATCACCTTCAATAGCAACTAAATCTCCAATGTATTGAGATTTTTCGTCATAAAAAGGCAAAAATGGCGCATAAGAGGGAGGAAAGTGAGCTCTAAACGCTTCTACTTCTCCTGCTATATTCGCCTGTTTCAACAGTTCAAACACCTCTTTTCCCAAGTGTTCTCGTTTATCTTCAGGTTCTTCGCCTTTCCAATTATCCCAGCCGTGTTCTTTTCCAAAAGCAACCATTTCGTTGATTCCCTTGGCATATAACTCTCCTTTTGTAAACCACTCTTGTTGAAGGGCAGCATCTTTATCTTCTACTTTCATACTTGCTTTTTTTAATAGGGCAAAGATACTTCGAATTCCCTTTTCTTTTTATCCCTACAATTGTGGATATTCCACAAAAAAACGAGCGTCTCTGAAAGAGAAACGCTCGTTTATATCTTATACTTGCTCGCCTTTCATCATTTTTGACCAATACAAATAAGGCAGGAGATGTTTTTTTAGCATCCACAAACGCCAATGCTCTTTGTGACTAGAGAACACTAACATTTGCTTTAGTTTAGGATCGGGAATAAATTCATTTTTATAATTAAACTCAGCCAATACCATTTTGCCATAGCCCGTAACTAAAGGACAAGAAGAGTATCCGTTGTAATTGTTATTGGTTGCTTCTTGATTTTGTAGTAAACGCAGGAGATTATCGACAACAACAGGCACTTGCTTTCTAATGGCAGCTCCTGTTTTCGCTGTTGGCAATCCTGCCACATCGCCTAAACCAAAGATATTCTTATACTTATTGTGCTGTAAACTATGATGATTCACATCCAACCAACCTGCTGCATTGACTAAATTAGAATTTTGCACAAATTTAGGGGCCGTTTGAGGAGGTGCCAAATGCAAAAAGTCAAAAGACATCGCTACTACCCCATCTGCTAACACTTGTGTTTGCTTGTCATCAGAAGTAACAAAGCAATGATTGTCTTGTGCATTTGTCGGTTTGAAATACGCAATTTTTGCAGCCGCATCAATTCGAATGGGATTGTGCAACGGCATAAATTCAATCTGGTAACGATCAACCACTTTCAATAAGGTATCCGCTATCTTCTTGACGCCAAAGATCACACTTCCTGGCATTGGAAAATACACCTTTGTTTGGGTATGAATCCCTTTCTTTTTAAAGTAATCACAAGCTAAATACATGATTTTCTGGGGAGCACCTCCACATTTAATTGGCGTACTCGGTTGTGTAAAAATAGCCGTCCCTCCTTGAAACGCTTGGAGTTGTTTCCACGTGTATTCGGGATCAATATAATTGCTACACACCACGCCTTGTTCTACAGCTTCCGCTAGACCTTCGATTAAAGAATAATCATTGACCAAACCCGGACAAACAACTAGATACTCATAGGTTAAGCTACCTGTTTCCGTCGTCGTTATAGTATGGTGATCTGCATCGAATCCCGTAACAGCTTCTTTAATCCACGTTACACCTGAAGGAATTAAGGAAGCCATTGGTTTTATTGTTTTTTGCTTGTCATAAGCACCTGCCCCAACTAAAGTCCAAGCAGGTTGATAATAATGATCTGTTGCGGGATCAACGAGTGCAATATCCAGACTAGGATCTTTCTTTTTCAACTGAGCAGCCGTCATAATACCCGCTGTTCCAGCACCTATAATGAGAATTTGATAATGCGTTTTCATGTTGTGAGTTTTTGGTTTGATTCCCCAAAATAGGCATTACTATCGGAATAAGGTGTAACAAATGTTACACTTGTTTTTTTTTAGCCTACTACTTTCTTCTTCTGTCACAAGGAAACACTACAAATTGTCTACTACTCTAGTAAACTTTTTTACTGATACATTTGAATAACGGTTTCCAACTGCTGCTCAATTCCATCTTCTAAAATTCCACCGTGATAACAAATGATTTTCTTTGGTTTCAATTGTTTTATTTTCTTCACTGAGGCAACTGCTTGTCGCATATCTAACGTGAATTGTGGATTGGCAATATTGAGTTGTCCCTCCTCTACTACTAAAGCGTCATTAGCGATTAAAACACCGTTTACTGCATCCCATAAAGAAATATGACCTTGGGTATGCCCTGGTGTCTCGATCACTTGCAAACCTTCTACTACAGCATCTCCTTCGTTAAACGTTCGATTTACAGGAAAGCGCTTGATTTTTTTCAGTTGAGTTGTTAAGTTGTTGAGAGGATGAGGTGTAAAAATTCTCGTTTAAAAAAGTAATCTTGTATTTAAAAAAATCTACTAATCCCTTATCCCTCCCTTATTTGAGTTAAAACAACATAAAATTAACTTTTCTTCCTATTTTAAACAATCTAAAAGAATTATTTTTAATATGCCATTTAAATACTTAGCCAATGAATGCAAGAGAAATTTTAAAACCACTTGTACTAGCTGTCGACATGGATGAAGTTCTTGCAGATTCTATTGGATTAATATTAGAGCAGTATAATAAAGCTTATCATACGACTTGGAGTAAATTTGATCTCTTTGGAAAAACCGTTTATGATTGTTTCCCCCCATCTCACATCCCTTTTATAAAACAGCAACAAAATAGTGAGGGATTTTATCAAGAAGTTTCCGTTATAGATGGCGCACAAGAAGGCATCGCTATGCTATCTAAAAAATACGATATCTATATTGTATCTGCTGCTTTGGAATTTCCTAATTCTCTGGCTTCACGATGTGCCTTTATAGAAAAAAATTTCCCCGAGATTACGCTTAAAAAGTTGATTTTTTGCGCAAAAAAATCATTGATTAAAGCCGATTATATACTAGATGACATGCCCGAAAATCTGATTGAATTTGGCTCAAGAGGCTTTTTATTTACAGCTTATCACAATGCTACAATTGACTATCCGAATCGACTCAATTCGTGGGAAGAAGTTGTTGCAAAATTCGGTTAAAAAACAAACTTCACAAAAAAAGGGCGCATCAATGAGGCGCCCTTTTCGGTATTATTCTCCTTTTTTCGCTCTTCTTGAACGAGCTAAAAGTGTATTTTTCAATAGCATGGCAATGGTCATTGGACCAACTCCACCAGGTACTGGGGTAATGAATGCTGCTTTTTTGCTTACTTCATCAAAATCAACGTCTCCAGCGATTACATATCCTCTTGGGGCATTTGCATCTGGAACACGTGTAATTCCCACATCTACTACAGTTACTCCCTCTTTTACCATATCTGCTTTTAAGAAGTAGGGCACCCCTAAAGCGGAGATGATAATATCCGCTTCTCTCGTAATCGCTGCGATATCTTTAGTACGACTGTGTGTTAACGTTACTGTTGCGTCTCCGGGGTATCCTTTTCTACTCAATAAGATACTCATTGGACGACCTACAATATGGGAACGACCGATTACGACCACGTTTTTACCTGCTGTTTCTACTTTGTAGCGCTCCAATAATTCCATGATTCCATAAGGCGTAGCAGGTAAGAACGTTTCCATTTCCAAGGCCATTTTTCCAAAGTTTGTTGGATGGAATCCATCCACGTCTTTGTCTGCATCTACAGCCATTAGAATTTTTTGCTCGTCAATGTGTTTCGGTAAAGGTAATTGAACGATGTATCCATCAATCGCAGGATCAGCATTCAATTCTTTAATTTTTGCTAATAGCTCTTCTTCTGTCGTTTCTTCAGGTAGAGCAACCAAAGTAGATTCAAATCCAATTTGCTCACATGATTTTACCTTACTTCCTACATAAGTTAAACTTGCTCCGTTGCTTCCCACAAGCACTGCTGCTAAGTGAGGGACTTTTTCACCGCGAGCTTTCATCTGTTGAACCTCAGCAGCAATTTCATTTTTGATATCTTCCGATACCTTTTTTCCGTCTAGTAGTTGCATTAAATCGTAATAATTAGTGTGTTGTTGTATGTAAAATAAAGAAGGTTTAAACTTCGCGTTGAACCTTAAACCTTCTTTTTATTTTTATTGCATTCCTTTCATTTGTCCCATCATTCGCATCAAATTCTTTCCTTTTGCTCCTTGCATCATCTTCATCATTTTGCTCATTTGATCGAATTGTTTCAACAATTGGTTGACCTGTTGGATATCCGTTCCTGATCCTTTGGCAATACGCTGTTTTCGTTTTGCATCAAGTAAAGAAGGCGTTGCTCTCTCTTTGGGAGTCATCGAGTGGATAATCGCTTCGATGTGTTTAAAGGCATCATCTTCAATTTCTACATCTTTCAACGCTTTTCCAACCCCTGGTAACATACCAACTAAGTCTTTCATGCTACCCATTTTTTTCACTTGTTGAATTTGCGATAAGAAATCGTCAAATCCGAACTCGTTTTTCGCAATTTTCTTTTGGATTTTACGCGCTTCCTCTTCGTCGTATTGTGCTTGTGCACGCTCAACTAAGGAAATTACGTCTCCCATTCCCAAAATACGATCAGCCATACGCTCAGGGTAGAAGATATCTATTGCATCCATCTTCTCTCCTGTACCAATAAATTTAATTGGTTTGTTTACCACTGACTTAATTGAAATGGCAGCTCCACCTCGTGTATCCCCGTCTAATTTTGTTAGGATTACCCCGTCAAAATTTAAACGATCGTTAAATGCTTTTGCAGTATTTACGGCATCTTGTCCCGTCATGGAATCCACAACGAATAAGGTTTCATGTGGTGTGATTGCTTTGTGAATATTGGCAATTTCTGTCATCATCTCTTCGTCCACAGCCAAACGACCTGCGGTATCGACAATAACTACATTGAATCCATTTGCTTTTGCGTGTTTAATTGCATTTTCAGCAATTTGAACCGGGTTATTATTTCCTTCTTCCGAATATACCTCAACCCCTAATTGCTCTCCTACAACGTGCAACTGGTTAATAGCCGCTGGACGATATACGTCACACGCTACTAATAAAGGTTTTTTATTCTTTTTAGTTTTTAAGAAGTTCGCTAATTTACCAGAAAAGGTCGTTTTACCCGATCCTTGTAAACCAGACATTAAAATAACTGATGGATTACCCGATAGATTAATTCCAGCTGCTTCACCTCCCATTAATTGCGTAAGCTCGTCTTTCACGATCTTAATCATTAATTGTCCTGGTTGAAGCGTAGTCAATACATCTTGTCCTAAGGCTTTGTCTTTTACTTTATTCGTAAAATCTTTGGCAATCTTAAAGTTAACGTCGGCATCTAAAAGCGCTCTACGCACTTCTTTTAAAGTATCTGCAACGTTTACCTCTGTAATTTTACCATGTCCCTTAAGAATATGAAAGGCTTTATCTAATTTATCGCTTAAATTATCAAACATATCGGTATTATTTAATCCTTTGAAGCGCCAAAGATACTATTTAACTCCTTAAGTCACAAAAAGCAAAAGCAGGAAATATAGTCTTTTTTGAAAATAATCTTGTAATTGTGAGATTTACTGTCTTTTTTATAGACTTTACGTCTTTACTACTCTTGAAGGCGAATTTCATTAAGCCAACTCAAACTCGACAATCACCTGTCGATTTCCATACCGGTCAATCACATCGATTCCAAAGAAATCGAATCCATTGCGCTTCAATTCTTCTGCCGTGATTATAGCGCCAGAAAGCAATTCGATTTCCTTGTTCTCATTTAAAAACTCTTCCATTTCTTCGTTGTAATCAATGTTGTGATATGCATAGACCATAACTTCAAATGTATTTTCACCCTGCAAAACTAATTCTTGTAATTCACTTTCTCTAGATAAAAGTAATGCCTCTTCATACGCTTCACAAAACATTGCATCATAGCCGTGCTTCGCATAATCAAAGAGCAAAATTCGCTCCTTCGATTCCACATCTTCCGCATATACTACAACAGGAAAATCGCCTTGATCCACCAACAGTTCAATATCCTCGGCATAGGTTCCACAATAATAGAGTGTAAATGTTCGTCCCCCTGTAGAGGATTGGATTTGTCCTCTCCATTCGATGGCAATCATTTCCTGAAAATACGCTGGGGTATCATAGGATACAAAAGAGGATAAATGGGTAGGCGCTTGGTACGTGGATGGATTTTTCATGCTTTTTCATTTCAAAGGGACAAGATACTTCGTTTTTTACAACTGCTTTTCCTTTCCCTCTACTTTTTCATCTACGTTCTTTTAGCACAATACCACCTTTTATATAACGGTGCTTTAATATTCGCTTAATATTAGAATAGGCTACAAACCTTACTTTAGCCTAAAATATTTGATTTCAATGAATACAACAAAAGACAAATGGATTAACACCCATTACAATTTACACTGGGATGTTTTATACCAATATTCATACAACATTTTAAGAGATCACACCTTAGCTTCCGATGTTGTACAAGACGTTTTTATTTCTATTTGGGACAACTATGACTGCCTAACCATTGACAACGCTAAAGCGTATCTAATTACAGCTGTAAAAAACAAAAGCCTCTACTACCTCAAGAAAGTCCCGTTCAATACCATACAACTAGAATCTGTGTATCATGTTTTAACCGAACACGAATTACTTACCAATGAAGAAGAAAGTCTATTTAAGGAACAGTTGCTACAACTGATTTACAACAAAGCCCAAGAAGTACTACCTAAACGATGTTTAGAAATTTTTACGCTTCGTTTTTACAATCATCAAAGCTATAAAGAAATAGCCTCAAAACTAGCGATTTCAGAAAGTACAGTAGAGAATCAAATTACTAAAGCATTGAAAACACTAAAATCAACCTTACCTTATTCTTTAGATTTTTACTTTTTATTGCTCTATCTATTCCCTACTTCTGATTATTACCAAATTGTAATGTAGTTTAAGAAAACGTTAGTATTGTTTGGTTAGGTAGGGGCATGCTCCTGTTTTGTACTCTTTTCTATATAAGACCAAAACAATGGAGAAAAAGTTCAAAACTATTTTACAACAACACCTACAAGATTCAGCCTCACCTAAAGAAGAGGAAGCCATTGAATCGTTTGTAGAGAAAATGCAGGAGAACGGTATTCCTCTACAAGAAGTACAGCAAAATCTTCCACTCAAAAACGCCCTATATCGTTCCATTCTCGCCCAGTCTTCTGCTAAGAAGCGTTTAAAAAAGAGGAAAAATCAAGGGATAATAGCTGGGGTTTTAGTACTGTTCTTGAGTACCTTAGGCTACTATGTGCAAGCAAGTCTTCCTCAAACTTACACGTCAGCTGAGGATACTCAACTCATTACCCTAGCCGATCAATCTAAAATCACGTTATTCCCCCATAGTAAATTAACCGTTTTCAACTCATATAATCAAACAGACCGCCAGGTTCAACTGATAGGAAAGGCTTTTTTCTCGATTAGTACAAACAAACAACTCCCTTTTACTGTACGAACGAAAGAGCTGGAAACCTCTGTTTTAGGGACCTCCTTCCTTATAGAGGAGGACAAAACTTCAACGGCCATTGAGGTTCATACGGGAAAAGTAAAAGTGCAAACGAAAACACCCACTGACTACGTCATTCTTCTCCCCCAAGAGTCTGCTCATTTTGAAAACCAACGCCTTCAAAAATACAATGCACAAAACGACCGTATGTCTTCTTGGAACCAATCACTAAACATGGTCAATGCCTCTTTTGCCCATTGGAAAGCAAGCATTGAACGTGAATTTGACATCCTCATTTTATCAGAGAGCAAAGCGATTCAACACATCAAAATAACGGGAGATTATCGCAACAGTAATTTACAAGATATTCTGGATAGTTTTTGTTTTATCCACAACTTAAGCTATAGCAATCAAAACAATTTAATAACTATAAACGAAACAAACACACATGATTCACAACACTAAATTGAGCATACGAATACGCTTGTATATCGCTTGTTGTATTTTCTTAGGTGCTCAATACAACTATGCTTTTAGTCAAGATCATCTGAACAGAGCAACACCGATGAACATCGTACTGGCCGCGAAGAAGACAAATGTAAACCATGTTTTCAAAGCCATTGAAGAACAAACTTCGTATAAAGTCGTTTTTTCTTCTGAAATGATAGACATCAATACGGCTATTTCAGTTGAAAACACCTCGGCAACGCTCTACAGTTTATTGGATGTCATTGCCAAAGAAACAACAACAGCTTATCGCATCAACAACAATTTAATTTCCTTTAAACGCGAAGCTCAACGTACACAACGCCCAGAACAAGTAGCACAAACCATTACAGGAAAAGTAGTGGATTCAAATGGAGAGCCCCTACCTGGAGCTATTATTCAAGTACAGGGGAGTGCTGTTAGTACGCTGAGTGATATAGATGGAAATTTCAATATCAAAGCTGTAATTGGCAAAGACCAATTACAAATTTCTTTTGTTGGTTTTACCACACAAATCGTTCAAGCGAAAAACAACCTAACCATCCAATTAGGGGAAAGCACAAGTGATCTAGATGAGATTATTATTGTAGGATATGGGACACAACAAAAGCGATTGGTTACAACAGCCATTGACAAAATGAGTGTAACCAATGAAAACATGCGTACAGTTGCTTCTCCTGTTGAATTACTTCAAGGTAAAATGGCCGGGGTAAATGTCAATTTGAGTTCTGGAAACTTAGGAACAGGTGAACGCGTGTCTATCCGTGGGATATCTTCTATCAGTGCGAGTAACGAGCCATTATATGTTGTAGATGGTATTCCGCTATACAACCCTTCTGCGCAACTCTTCAACATGGGCGAAGGGATGAGCTCACTTAGCACTATTAATATGAAAGACATTGAATCTATCGAAGTATTAAAAGATGCTGCGGCCGCAGCCATTTACGGCTCACGTGCCAACAATGGTGTGATTATCATCACAACCAAATCAGGAAAGAAAAACAGCAGTGCTGTTCGCTTCAATATCAACACTGGAATTTCTGAATTCGCTAATAAAAACAAGCTAAAAATCACGAATTCAGACAAATATATCGCGCAATACAACGAAGGGGTATCCAATTACAACAAGCAGTATAATCTACAAGTAGGTGATAAAGATTATAAGAGTCCAATCAGCAATCCTTTCGGTAATCTTCCCGACACCAATTGGTTAGATATTATTACGCAACGCGGAACCTTTACTGATGTAGATTTATCTTTTTCTGGAGGATCTGAAAAAACAACCTACTACCTTGGTGCTTCTTATTTACAACAAGACGGAGTAATTAAGACCAACAGCATGAAGCGCTATAATTTAAATACCAAGCTTCAAACAGAAGTTACACCATGGTTGACAATTGGAACCAACAACAACTTATCTTATGTCCGCAACAATCAAGTACCAGGTCCGAATCTAGGAACAACCATTATTGCAAGAGCCATAGAACAACGTCCGTTTGACCGTCCTTACAAACCCAATGGCGATTATTATATTGGAGGTACGGAAGAATTATTGCGCCACAACCCCATCCAAATTTTAAATGAACAAAAAACGTATTTGGATTTATTTCGCTATGTTGGAAACTTATATGCGGACATCAAAATTTTACCGAATTTAACCTTTAGAAATAGCATTAATACAGATTTCAATTATACCTATGATTATTTGTATTACAACGAAAAACACCCTTATGGAACAGGTGTGGGACGTTTGGTCGATTCGAAGCGAACCATTTTAAATTTAGAAACGGAAAACATTTTAACTTACAATCAAAACTTCAATGATTTTGGTTTGACCGCTATGGCTGGGCATACGTTTCAGAAAGTAACAAATAATACGACAGGAATTGACGGTCGCGGTTTTCCTTCTCCTTCTTTTGACGTGATCAATGTAGCTTCAGAGATTACAGGAGCAACGGGTTATGTAACAGAATATGCCATGGAATCGTACTTCTCTAGGGTTAGCTTGGATTATAAAAGCAAGTATATTTTAAACGCGTCCATTCGAACGGACGGATCGTCAAAATTTGCTCCTGATACTCGTTGGGGTTGGTTTCCTTCTGTGTCTTTAGGATGGAACATCGACCAAGAGGATTTTATGCAAGACTTGGGAATTGATGCAAAGATGAGGTTGAGTTATGGTAGTACAGGAAACCAAGAGGGAATCAATAATTACGGCTATTTATCGCTGCTTTCAGGAGGCAATGACTACGGTTTAGAAAGTGGAATTTCGGTTTCTAGTTTTGGAAATAATGCTTTAACATGGGAAAAAGCAGATCAAACCAACTTCGGTATGGACCTCGCCTTTTTTGATAGACAATTGACTTTCAGCTTGGATATGTACAAGAAAAAGACAAACAATCTCCTTTATTCCATGCCTATTCACGCCACTTCAGGTATGTCGAGCATCTTAACGAATATAGGCTCTATGGAAAATAAAGGAATTGAGATTGCCTTGGGTACCGATTTTACATTCGGCCAATTTCAATGGCAATCCAATTTCAACATTGCTACCAACAAAAACAAAATCACCCAATTGATTGACAACAAAGGAGAGCCTTTATCTATTGGGGGCAATCGCGCCTTACAAGTAGGCAAAGATATTGGTTCATTCTATCTCTTTGTACAAGAGGGAATTTATCAATACGACGGAGAAGTACCGCAAGAGCAATATGAACGAGGCGTTCGTGCGGGAGACGTAAAATGGAGAGACAGAGATGGAAACAACATCATTAACGACAATGATAGAGAGGTAATCGGCAGTTCTAATCCAGATTTCTTTGGAGGTTGGAACAACAGTTTTAGGTATAAAAACTTTCAACTCGATATTTTAACCACGTTCTCTTATGGTAATGATGTTTATGCCGGATGGAAACCAGGGGTTCTTGGAAAGCTAGGAGATCGATTCCCTATTTTGGAAGAGTACTACGACAACCGCTGGACAGGACCAGGTTCTACTGATCGTTATCCTAGAGCTTTAATGGGAGATACCAACAACAATAAAAATTCCGATCGCTGGCTAGAAGATGGATCGTACTTTAAAATACAATCCGCTACTTTGGGGTACAACTTTGATCAAAAAGTATTGGATCGCCTTAAAATCAAAGGACTTCGCGTTTATGTTCAGGGAACCAACTTACTATTACTAACAAAATATTCTGGTTGGGATCCGAGTGTGAGCCCAAGTTTAGATGCGCGTTTCTACGGGAATGACGCCCTAGGTGTTCCACCTACTCGCACTTTCTCTATTGGTTTAAATGTCAATTTTTAATCGAAAACAAAATGAAAAAAATACTTTTATTCGCCTTTAGTCTTTCGCTCCTTTCATGTAGTAGCGAATTGGACTTACACCCTAGAACGGGGATTTCACCAGAAGCGATTACACCCAATGATTTAAAAGCCTTAGAAAATGGAATGTACAACAACGTTCAAAATGATCCAAGACGAGAATCGTGGATTATGTTTGATATCATTGGAGGTAATGTTCAAGGCTCTAGCACAACAAGTAAAGATGTTATTAACAACACACTAAATCCTTTAAATGGACTAGTAGTCAACAGTTGGAAAGGATATTACAGTGCGTTATATCAAGTAAACAACGTCATTGCTATAGCAGAGGCATTGCCCTTAGATGAAAACACACGTCGAGTAAGAGGAACCGCGCATTACTTTAGGGCTTATATCTATTATAGCTTAGTAACGCGATGGGGCGATGTACCACTCTTAACCCAAAACACTTTAGAAAAGCCTGCGCGTACGCCTAAAGCACAAGTATGGGAACAAATTGAAAAAGACTTAGCCGAAGCGAAAGATTTTCTAGCTCATGCTAAAAACTACTACTACGTTTCAAATGATGCAGTAACAGCCTTGCAAGCAAGAGTGATGTTGAGTCAAAACAAAATGCAAGAAGCATCAGAATTTGCAGAAAGCCTAATTACCAATGGTAAATACGCCTTAGATTCATTTGAGAAAATCTTCCGAAAAGAAGCTAACACCGAGATTATTTTCGCCTTTGAAAATCTAACACCTGAATCCTCTAATACGATCAGTACTCTATTTTACAACTATGGTCATCCCAACAAAGGGAGTTATGTATATGCTCCATCTAAAGAGATTTTAGCACTCATCACTCCGGAAGACAAGAGAAGAGCCATTTCCTTTGGTGTATTTGGAGGACAAGATTGCATCAACAAATACCCAAGCGGACAAACGGGTACAGATCCCGTTATTATTTCTCGTATTGCAGAAATGTATTTGATCAGTGCGGAAGCGTCTTCCCTTGCTTTAGGTACAGAGCGACTCAACGCTGTTCGAACAGCAAGAGGTTTACCTGAAGTTCATCCAGCAACACAAGAAGAGATGACAACCTGGGTACTCGAAGAAAGACGAAAAGAATTCTTAGCAGAAGGTTTTTCTTACTACGACTATGTGAGAACCAATACAGCCAAACAAAAATTAGGTCTTTTAGACTACCAACACCTCTTGCCTATTCCTGGTGGTGAACTACAATTAAATGAAAAATTAACTCCTAATCCTGGTTACTAATGAAATCACTAAATTATATCTTATTCAGCTTACTGATCAGCTTTCAAGTATCATGTCAAACAAAAACGGACGATACTTTTACAACCTATGAAGCCATCCCCAAAACCGAAATGGGGGCTCAATTAGTTAAAAATAGCAACTTGATTGCGCAGGTATTTAAAGATTCAACCTACACCTTAACGGAAGGAGTACAAGTAAATGAATTTTCGTATTTAGCTAAAAAAGGATATACGATGAAAACGTTTGTTTACACGGTTGACTTGAATAATCCAAGCGTATCTGTTGTTGCCTCTATGCCGCATAACAAACCTGAATTTGCTATGCAACCAATGACAGAGCAAGCTACAGCCCTCCTCAATCCAAATTTTGAAGTTGTAGGTGGAGTCAATGGCGATTTTTACGATATGACTTCCGGTGTACCAAGGGGAATATTCGTATTTAACGGTATGATCTTACGCGCTACCGCTTCGAATCGAAATGAAGGATATCTTGCTGTGGATAAGCAAAACAAAGTCAGCTTAGAAGAAATGGAAAATTTTGATCAACAAGCAGCAACTTTACAACAAGCCGTATCTGGTGGTGTTTGGTTGGTAAAAAATGGACAAACGGTAGTTCAATCCGACAAGGAAATTCACCCGCGTACTGCTGTTGGAATAACCAGTAAAAATCAACTGTTGTTAATGGTAGTTGACGGTAGAAACTACACCTGGTCGAATGGAATGAATTACGAAGATTTAGGAGATTATATGCGTAGCATTGGATCTGAGCGCGCGTTGAATCTCGATGGTGGAGGAAGTTCAACTTTCTTTATCAATCCAAACTTTACCGTTAATAAATTCCAAATTCGAAACTTACCTTCAGACAATGGAGGGATAGAACGAGCAGTAGGCAATGGAATCATCATTACTAAAACCAAATAAACATGCATACAAGAACGTTCAAACCTTTAGTAATTCTAGGTCTTTTATACTCTCTACTATTTGTTTTACTCAGTTGTAGTGCAGATGACAATCGCTATGGTTTTACACCAACTAATCCCAATTTATCACTGACCCAAAAAGAGTTTGAAGTGAGTAAAGAAAAAGGACAATTGGAAGTTAATTTTGAGTCTAATTTACCTTGGCGTGTTGAATCAAATGCCAATTGGATTTCCTCAGATCTCCTTCGTGGAGATGTGGGTAAACACACCTTAAAAATCACCTACGACAGAAATCTAGCTTTAGAAGATCGCGTAGGATCGTTGACGATCAAAATTACGGATGACAGCCAAGAGAAAATCACCCTCAAACAAGCTAAGGCAAGTATAGATGATACGTACACCCATTACTATGTCAAAGAAAACGGCCAAGGAGATGGTAGCAGTTGGGAACAAGCCACTACCCTAGACAACGCTTTACAACTCGCATTGAACAACAATGACATCATTCACCTAGCAGAGGGAACCTATCATCCTGGTGCACATGAATTAATTCCGAATGCAGCAGAGAAAGACAAGACCTTTTTAATTCAAGCCAATATCAAGCTTATCGGAGGTTATCCCAAAGAAGCTACCACAGGAAGTACCCCCAATCCTCAAGCACAGACGATCCTTTCTGGAAAAAATCAAAGTGTACACGTTATGACCATTTTAGCGCCTAAACTAACTGGCTTAAAGGTAACTTTAGAAAATTTAACCATCACAGCAGGAAATAGTGATGCTGGAGCGAGTAATTTAACCTTGAAAGGAATGAATATCCCTCGAGATCACGGTGCAGGCCTCTTGGTCATTGCTTCTGATGTGAGCCTAAACAATTGCAAAATCGTCAAAAACCAATCAGGACGTCATGCGGCAGGTATTTATGCAGACAAACAAAGTGTACTAACAATTAACCACTCTATTATTAATGAAAATACAGGGGTAAATGCCAACTCTAATGGGGGTGGAATTTTCTTAAACAACTCCAAAGCTTTTATTCATTTCTCTGATATTTCCTTTAACAAAGCAGGAGGTGTTTCTGGTGGAATACAAACCTTAAACAATTCGGAAATCAACTTAACGAATGTAACCGTAACGAATAATCAAGCAAGAGCTAATGGTGGAGGAATCTATCATCGCGATAATTCTAAATCGATCATGGTAAACACCTATTTCTACAACAACGTTGCTACTGCAGGAGAAGGTGGAGCCATTTCAACCCACAACGGAGCCGTAATTCATTTGATTAATTCGACCTTGTACAAAAATGAATCGAGCAAAAACTTTGGAGCAATCAACAACCAAGCAAACAATACCATTTACTTGTACAATAGTTTAGTATTTGACAATCCAAGTACGGCCAACAACAATGGTATTAACCCTATTGGAACCCTAACGGCAGTAAAATCAGGAATTCACAATCAATTATTTGGCGAAGAGAACGTGGTAACAGGAACTTTTTCAGCACAAGATGTTCAAACGGCTGATCCGGAGCAACTCACACCAAATAGCACATCTAGTCCCATTGCCACTCAAGGAATGAGTGTAGAGGAACTAATGGAGCTTCGCAATCAATTGAGTATTGAAGTTCCCATTGAAGTGTTTACTTCTGATTTAAATTCAAAAGCACGAACAGGAAGCAAAACCATAGGTGCTTATCGCTTATAAACTTAATTTTTATTTTCAATACACCCATACAAAGCCATCCCAATAAGATGGCTTTGTTGGTTAACTAAAAGTTTAAACGAGCTGATTTCTACGGCAAGAATATAGAATTCCAATTGCGCCTCAGCGAATAATCCGTAATTTTGCGGCAATCAAATTCAAACCCATGTCAATCTCTGATGTAGCTTTTAGACGATTTCAATCGGATATTTCCCTAATCAATAAACCCGAGAAGTTTACTTTTCCCTTTTATTACGAACCTCATCCGTTGAGTATTCTAGCGAGTGAGGAGTTGCAAGGCGAATTGGAAACCCATACTCTACTCGCCCCCTTGTTTGATTCAGCCAATCCTGAACGCTTAGCAGCGGGTAAAATGTTTGGGGTATTACTCGTAGAAAATTCAGACGGTGAATTGGGGTATTTACGTGGTTTTTCGGGTAAATTGGGAAATTACACCCATGTAGATGGTTTTGTACCACCTGTTTTTGATCTTTGGAATAAAGACAGCTTTTTCGCTCAAGAAGAAGCCGTTTTAAACAACATCAATGCTACAATTGAAAAGCTACAAAAGGACAATAGCTACCAAAATGCACAACGCCTTTTACAAGCGCAACTAGCAGGTGAAAAAGAAGCAATAGCCCAGAAAAAAAATGCACTAAAACAGCTCAAACAAGCGCGTAAAATCGAAAGAGATACACAAGTAAACGCAATGAGTTCTATTGAATTTGAAGCGTTTAATGAGGATCTGATTAAACAAAGTTTACGCGACAAACACGAATTGCGCGTACTTACCACCTACTGGCAAGAACAAATCGAAGCGACTCAACAGTTGATACTCGATTTTGACACGCATATCAATACCCTAAAAGAAGAACGCAAGCAAAAATCTAATGCTTTGCAACGCAAACTTTTTCAGCAATATCGCTTTCTCAACTACAACAAAGAAGAACAAGATTTACTCGATATTTTTGAACAAACAGCACTTCAACAACCACCTGCAGCAGCAGGGGATTGTGCAGCACCTAAGCTCTTGCAATACGCCTACCTCAACGGCTATAAACCCCTGGCAATGGCAGAATTTTGGTGGGGTGAATCCCCTAAATCAGAAATTCGAAAACACCAACACTACTACCCAGCTTGTCGCGGTAAATGTGAACCGATTTTAGGGCATATGTTGCAAGGGTTAGACGTGGATGATAACCCACTGTTGATCAATCCTGAACTACAACGTCCGATTGAAGTGGTGTATGAAGATGAGGACTTTGCGATTGTCAATAAACCAGAAGAATTCTTAAGTGTTCCTGGAATTTACATTCAAGACTCCGTCTATGAACGCATGAAAATACGATACCCCAAAGCAACAGGTCCCATTATTGTTCATCGCTTGGATATGGCAACCTCTGGTATTTTAATCATAGCCAAAAATAAAGAAGCACATAAAGCACTGCAAAGTCAATTCATCAAGAAAACAGTAACCAAGCGCTATGTCGCTTTATTAGATGGAATTATCGAAGGGAATGAAGGTTATATTGATTTGCCCTTACGCGTCGATTTAGAAGATCGCCCGCGTCAAATGGTGTGCTTTGAACACGGAAAACCCGCTAAAACCAAATGGGAAGTCATCGAACGAAAAGACGGTAAAACCAAAGTGTACTTCTATCCCATCACTGGAAGAACCCACCAATTGCGCATGCATGCCTCTCATCCAATGGGTTTAAATACCCCTATTGTCGGTGATGATTTATATGGTACAAAAAGCAACCGCTTGTTTTTACATGCGGAATCCATTACGTTTAAACATCCTAAAACCTATGAAATGGTTTCTTTTCAAGTAAAAGAACAATTTTGATCACGTTAACTGTTACTCCCCATACCTCATACGGACTTTAGTCCCACCATCTTCGGAATAAGTACACGTTACCTCCATGGTGCGTCCATAGTGAGTCTATTAAAAGTATCGTTTCAATGGACTCACTATGGACTCACCATGGACTCACTATGGACTCATCTCCTACGAAACCAATAGAAATAACAACTATTCCCCTTCTATGTCTATTGCGTTCCCCTCCCGCTTCATCCATCTTTTATCTCATTGGACTTCTGTTTTATTTTGGTATTCGGAGGATCTTCACTGCGTTACTATTTGATTTTGAAGTACAATAAATGGACACTTCACTTTGATTTGTTGCGTTACTTCGTTTAAAGAATCAACTTAATTTTCTAGAAAAATCATATCTTTAGTTCTAAATTAGATCACTCATAACTGATCACTCATAACTGATAATGCCAGATAAAAAAGCTCAACTTCGATTACATAAGCGAATTGCCACAGGATTGTTTCTAATTATGGCAGTGATTTACCTTGCGATGGTGTATTGGCTTAAATACCATCCGGCGAATTGGATGGGCTATGTCAAGGCATTTGCAGAGGCGGCTATGGTAGGTGCTTTGGCAGATTGGTTTGCAGTTACTGCCCTATTTCGTCATCCCATGGGATTAAAAATCCCGCATACAAACCTAATAGAAAACAAGAAAAATGACATTGGTGATAATCTCGGTTCTTTTGTAACAGATAATTTCCTAACACCGACAACAATTCGTCCTTATATCAATAAGCTAGAAGTGGCTCATTTTTTATCCACTTGGCTCAATCAACCTAAAAGCCAACAGCTCGTAGAACGAGAGCTCATTTTCTTGATGCAATCCATTATTGAGGACCTCAATGAAAAGCAAATCATCGATTTCTTGACTAAAAAAGCACAACAAGGCATCAACCAAATCAACCTGCAACAGTTTATTGCCCAAGGCGTGCGCTATGCCATAGATCAGAATGAACACAACCGTTTGATTACTTTGGTTTTACCTAAAATTCAGACCTATGTAGAAGAACATCGAACAGAAATTTACAATCAAATTATAGAGAAAAAACCTCTTTTGGGATTAGTAGGTGGAAAAACAGTTACAAACCAATTAATCAAAGGGTTACACACTTTCTTGGAAGATATTCATACCCATGAACAGCATAAAGTACGAGCAGAAATTACCACACAATTGGCTCAATTCGCCACGGATCTCGAAACATCTCCTGCTTGGAAAGAGAAATTACACGCGCTCTTGCATCAATTTGTAACAGAAGACGTCATTCATCAATACTTGACTGATTTTTGGCAAACATCTAAACAGACCTTACACACACAACTTCAAGAGGAAGAATCGACGATGCGTACCTATATCAAGCAAACGATTCAATCCATCGCGCAGAACATTGCCCAAGATCTCGATTTACAACAGCGCCTTAATCGATGGATACAAGTTACATTGTATCGTTTAGCTCTTCGCAATACACGGGAGGTGGCAACGTTAATTCGCACGACAGTGGATCAATGGGATGGTCGAGAACTCAGTGATAAGCTTGAGCTTGAAGTAGGCAAAGACCTGCAATTCATTCGAATTAACGGTACACTCGTTGGGGGACTTGTAGGACTTCTTATCTATTGTTTGACACAATTGTTGTAGCGCTATTGTATAGTAACAAAGCGATTGCGAATGTGATCGGTCAGCATTTTTTGCACTTGAGGATCTAATTCGGTCTGCTTTAAGAAATCGAAATAAGAAACCATTTCATGCATTCGCTCAGGAGAAAGCTGAATATTTGCAGTGCTTAAAAAAGTATCAAAAGAAATATGTGCGGCACATACATAGTCAAAGAGGTAGTCTTTTCCTCCTCTTTCTAGTAACTCTTGAGCCAGTAGGTGGTAGTGCGTAAACACAGAGAAACTCACCTGAGCTACCTTTCCCAATTCAATAAAAAGATCTCGAACTAAATCAAGACTCACCGTGTGAATCTGATCACAAACAAGGATTGCGATTTGTTGTCTAAAGATATAATTTTCGTCCTTAAACTTAGATCCGAACTTTCCGTTCCACTTTAAGGTTAACCAATCTCGATCTGTTTCTTTATAATTCTCAATAAAACTTTGGATTTCAACATATTCTACCGACATACTTAATTATTTACTAGTTATATTCCCCTTGGGCTAAGGTAATACATAATTTTCGGTCTGCTTTTTTTGAAAAGTTTTTTTTCTATACTATTTTATGCTAAGTGCACAATGCGAATCAGCAAAAGCGAACTAAAGAGCATAAGACTGCTCTAGATACTGTAAATCAAAGAGATAAAAAAAGGGTTAGACGTTCTAACGTTCAACCCTTTTTGTTTTTACTTGACTAGTGTTACTCCACCATATTTTTTAATTCTTCGAAGCTCACGATCTGTTGCTCTCCAGAAGTTAAGTTTTTCACTGTAAATTTTTGCTGTTGCATTTCTTCGCTACCCGCTAATACAACAAATGGAATTGCTTTTTTATCTGCAAATTGAAATTGTTTACCCATTTTTGCTTTATCCGGATACACCTCTGTTTTCACTCCTGCATCGCGTAATTGAGCGACAGCTTTCATGGCATAACTCATTTCTTCTTCTCCAAGGTTTAGGAACATCACTTTTGAAGAGGCATTAACTGTAGCTGGGAACAAATTAAGTTCTTCCATCACCAGGTAAATGCGGTCTAATCCGAACGAAATACCAACTCCACTCATCTCTTTCAAACCGAAGATCCCAGTTAAGTCATCGTAGCGTCCACCTCCACCGATCGATCCCATTTGAACCGTCTCAGGTGCACCGATTTCGAAAATCGCCCCCGTATAGTAATTCAATCCCCGAGCTAAAGTAACATCTAAATTCAATTCCGCCGTAGAAAGTCCAATTTTATCGATTTCACGACCAACAAAAGCCAATTCCTCAACACCTTTTGTCCCTTGTTCAGACGCAGATAACAACTGACCTAGTTGTTTAATTTTATCTTCAAAGCTTCCCGTAAAGTTAAATAAAGGCTGTACTTTCTCAATGGCCACTGCATCAATCCCCTTTTCAATCATTTCGTTTTTAACGCCCTCTTCTCCTATCTTATCTAGTTTATCTAAAGCGACTGTAAAATCAATCAATTTATCACTCGCACCGATTACTTCAGCAATACCCGCTAAGATCTTTCTGTTGTTTAATTTAATTGTCACCCCCTTAATGCCCAAAGCTGTAAATACTCGATCGTATAACAACACGAGCTCCACTTCTTGCCATAGGGATTTTGATCCAACTACATCGGCATCGCATTGATAAAACTCTCTAAACCTTCCTTTTTGAGGGCGATCTGCACGCCAAACCGGTTGCATTTGGTAGCGTTTGAACGGAAAATCTAATTCATTTTGATGCATCACAACATAACGTGCAAAAGGCACGGTTAAATCATAACGCAAAGCTTTCTCTGAAATCTGAGTAGTTAGTTTCAGACTGTTCTTATCCGCTAGTAGTGTTTCATCCACTTTAGACAAATAATCTCCTGAATTTAATATTTTAAAAATCAAACGATCCCCTTCTTCACCGTATTTCCCCATCAAAGTATCTAAATTCTCAAAAGAAGGCGTCTCTATTGGATGGAAACCAAAATGCTCAAAATGATGACGGATTGTTTGCATAATAAATTGTCTTCTTGCTACTTCAATCGAAGAAAAATCTCTTGTCCCTTTTGGAATACCCGGTTTCTTTGCCATTTTTATTAATTTTCAAAAATTATTCAATGCTACAAAAATAGCTATTTTTTAGTTAGAAAGAGGAAAGAGGAAAGAGGTGAAGGGTGAATTTTTCTAAAAAAGGCAAGTATTCTCTTGTAATTGAACACAAAACAACTTTTTTGTTGGCTGTTGGTCGTTGGTTACAGGAGTCCTTTTTCCTGTTTAGCTTGACTAAGCTTTTTGCATAGAACTCAATAAACGAAACCTGATTTAGGGGATGCGACCTATCTCACTTATTTCATATTGGTTTTGGTATTCGATGAATCTTCACTGCATTTCGATTTTCGCTACGCTCCGATTTCTCCTACGTCGAGGTGACATACGAACCGAAAACTTGACTGTAAGAATATTGTTACTCTCCCCAACTTTTGCACCTGATCCTATATCTCACCTATTTTATATTGTTTTTTGTGTTTCATGAATCTGCGCTGTGCTCCGATCTCTTCTTTATTTAACAACTTTTTCCTACCTTTACTTGTAACACTTCGCCTTTTTCAACTACTAATCAGCCATGTGGAAAATAACAATTGAAAACATAAAAATTGCTGCAACGAGTATCAGAAGTCAACTTTTGCGTACCTGTATTACCGTGTTTATCATAGCCATAGGTATTTGGGCTTTGGTTGGTATTTTGTCTGTGGTAAGTGCTTTAAAAAACACGATTGTTGAAGACTTTTCCTCTATGGGTGCTAACACGTTTACCATCAGTCAGTATGACACAGCGGGAAGAATAGCGAAAAACCAATCCAATCAAGTTGAAAACCCAACGATTACCTATACCCAGGCACAGGATTTTAAAGATCGTTACCACTATCCTTTTTCTGCGGTTTCTCTTTCCTTTACTGCGGCATCGAACATCGAAGTCAAGAACGATTACATCAAAACGGATCCTGAGGTTAGTATTGTCGGATGCGATGAAAACTACCTTAGCAATAGTGGATTATTACTTTCACAAGGGCGTAGTTTGAGCTATACAGATTGCAAAAACAATCATTTTGTTTGTGTAGTGGGATCAGACTTCGCTAAGAATATGTTCAAGGGACAGTCACCCATCAACCAAGAAATTTCCATTCGCGGTTATAAATTTAAAGTTGTGGGGATGCTCAAAGAACAAGGAAGTACGTTTGGGCAAAATGAAGATCAACGCATCTTTATTCCCATTCAAATTGCGCGCAATATCTTCAATGCAGCAGACATCAATTACACCATTAAAGTGGGCATTCAACAAGAGGGTTTCTTAGAACAAGCCATCGATCAAGCTACTCTAGATTTCCGAATAAGTCGGAATTTAGCCGTTTCACATGCGTCTAATTTTGGTATTGAACGAAGCGATGACATGATTCGGTCATTAGAAAATCAGGTGGGTATGCTCAATATGGCCGCTTGGTTAATTGGTCTTATTACTATTTTAGGCTCGTCTATTGCCTTGATGAATATTATGTTAGTATCCGTAACAGAACGAACAAAAGAAATTGGCATTCGCAAGTCTCTTGGCGCGAAAAGAAAGACAATTGCGCAACAATTTTTTACCGAAACACTTATCATTGGTCAACTAGGAGGACTCATAGGGACCTTATTGGGCATAGGAACAGCTTACTTAATGACCTCGCTTCTTCACTTCTCTTTTGCTATTCCATGGTCGGCTATTTTAGCAGCCTTTATCACTACTTTAGTGGTAGCTGTTTTATCAGGTTTATACCCTGCAATTAAAGCTTCTAAATTAGATCCTGTTGAAGCACTTCGTTACGAGTAAGTTAATTGTCCATACAATCTCAAGGGAACTGTTTATTTTTACTGACCGTAAAATACACCACTATGCATAGAATCTTACCAGAGCACATTGCTGAGCAGTTTGTTACCGCTTGGAATAAAAATGACGCGGAATATTTAGCTGCAATTTTTGTCGACAATGCTGATTTTGTCAATGTTACAGGTTTATGGTGGCAGAACAAAAACGACATTTATCGAGCGCATGATTATGGCTTACGCGTCATTTTCAATAGTGCTCAGCTTGAATTAAAACGCACTAAGGTTAGGTATATCACCGATGATATCGCTACCGTTCACGCCCGCATTCGCTTGACCAATCAAACCGCTCTTCTAACAGGTGAAGTCCCTCAAGTTCGAAATACCTTATTTTTATTTGTCGTACAAAAGATCGAAGGAATTTGGTTTTGTCTAGCGGCTCAAAATGCAGAAGTACAAAGTGGAAAAGAAACCTTCATTAAAAAAGAAGACGGTAACTTTGAAGCTGTTACTTATGGGCAATTCAAAAAATAAAGACCGTATGCTTTTCTACTAATACTCAAATTCATCATTTTTAGGGAGTACAACAAAACCGCTTAATCGCTACTTTTGCCAACAACTAACAATCTTTCTTTTTATGAATAAATTACTGTTGACTTTAGGACTTAGCCTTTGTAGTTGGGTTCTGACACAAGCACAAGAAATTACAACCAACACTATCCTTGTTAAACAGGACGGAAAAACCATTGTAATTGATCAAAAAACACAAAACATTACCTTAAAGCCAACGCGCTTTAGTATTGAATTTCTAAATAAACCCTACCAGGATAAAAAAGACTTGTTCTACGCAGCAAAAGCTATGTTGACAGATAACAGTCAATTTGTAAATGACTATGAGTTGATGGCATTTGACGATATTCCATTCTTTAGTCCGGGAACAGGTTTTGCTGCTTCTTTCGACCAAAACAACGTATTTCCCTTTCTCAGTGAAGAAGGACATCAGTACTTATACTATGCCTCTAACAGCGATCATCGCATCAACAAAATTGGCAAGAAAAATGAATGGGATATCTACCAATGGAATCTCGACGGTGTAACAATCGATGGGAATGAAATTCCTTGGTCTCAGTATCGCATTGGCGAACTATACCTCTATTTTGTGGTAGATCAAAACTTAAATAATACGATTGATCCTAATGAGCATCATTTAATTCGAATTACCTTTAAAAAATAAAGAAACTGTTTCCGTTCAAACAACATACCTGTCTATGTCCTATTTTTCTAATTTTTCTTTGCTCTTAGTCTTGGGTTGGTTTTTCTTAGGGGGGATCTCCACAAAAGGCTATGGACAAGAAATACTAACCAATTACAAAGCTCAATACGACAAGACGACTCCAGGAAGTACAGCGCGATTTGAACTCGTTGGAAAATACGCTCAAGCCTTGTACTTCCATGAAAAACAACAGGAAGCTCAACAAATCTTACAAGAAAACATTCGCCTTGCAGAAAAACAAGGAGACAAAACTAATGCAGCCTATCTCTATGCAATTTTAGCGATGAATGCACAGCTAAATGAGCAACCAAGAGAAGCAACAAAATTCATCACCCAAGCCCTTGATTATGTACAAAACAGTGATCAGATCGAAATCAAGGCGTATGTCAATTATTGTCAAGGTTGGATCTATGTGCGCAATAACCAAGAAGCTAAAGCCGTACAATCGCTCTTAACAGCCATTACGTGGTATGAAAAAGCACCACCATCACCCACAAAATTAAGTAGACTATCTGCAACCTATAAAGAGTTAACGAGTATCTATGCGAGTTGGGACGATTACGAACTACAAGAAAAATACAGCAAACTAACCCTAGATGTTGCTATCCAACAAAACAACCCCAATGCTCAGTTTGATGCGTATATGATGATGGGGTATTTGTATGAAAGTGAATTTTCTCAAAACAACAACAATATTTACGCTCGGGATTTAGCGGAGAACTATTATAAAAAAGCAATTGAAATCTACGAAAAAAACAAAGAGGTAATTCCTTTTCGTTCGGACTTAGCCTTTGTATCCAATAATTTAGCTAGTTTATACCTGCGTGCATTTCCCAAACAATACAAAGAACAAGCAACCCATTATGCTAACTTAGCTTTACAACAAGCAAAAGAAAGCAATCAATCTAATTTCCAAGCGTCTTCTTATGGTATTTTAGCGGAAATAGCCCTGCAACAAAATGAAACAAAAGTAGCAACTGGTCACCTACTATCCGCTTTATCTGTGATTAACAACACCAATTTACCAGATAAAAACACCTTACTTTCTATCTATGAAAGTTTGGCATACCTCAATGAAACCGAAGAAAATTTTGCCGGTGCTTTACACTTCAATAAGCTCTACTTGCAAACCTATCAGTCTATTTACGATCAAGACAAACTTGAAGTGAGTAAACGCTTAGAGGCGCAATATGAAAAAGACCAACAAAAACAGCAACTGTTGACTTTACAACTAGCCTCTGAGAAAAAGGAACAACAAATTCAATTGATGAAAACGTTGGGTTTACAACAACAACAGGAGTTAGAGAACTTAAAACTACTAGAGGAAAACCAACGCAAGAGATTAGAGATTAGTCAACTCGAAACCGAAACACACGCACAAGCACTGAAGTTGTCTCAATTGGAGAACGACAACAAGCGCTTAGATATTCAGCATTTTAAAAAAACGCTCTCTTTTCAAGAAAAAGTCAAATTCTACTTTTTGGCGTTGGCGATTGTTTTTGCCATACTCTTACTTGTTTTACTTTACGTGTATAAACAGCGAACCAAGAGTATGAAACAACAAAAAGAGTTGTACAATTTGGCGCTAGAAAAAGAGAAACAACATGCCAAGATTGCAACCTTAACAGCCCTACTAGACGGACAAGAACAAGAGCGATCTCGTTTAGCTCGAGATCTACACGATGGACTAGGAGGATTACTATCTGGCACTAAAATTCAGCTAAGTAACCTCAACAACAAAATTTCAACGGACAACAAAGCAGAAATGACCAAATCTATCGAACATTTAGACAATGCTGTGGATGAGCTCCGTCGTGTGGCCCATAATCTAATGCCAGACTTACTGCTTAAATACGGATTAGAAGAAGCTTTAAAAGAATATGCCAGTCGTATGTCAACGGATCAATTGGATATTGATGTTCAATTTTTAGGCTATACCCATACCTTAGTACAGGACAAGCAACTGTTGGTCTACCGCATTATTCAAGAATTAGTCAACAATGCCTTAAAGCACGCTGATCCTAAACAAATTATTATTCAACTTGTTGAAAATACAGATTCGTATATGGTTACTATTGAAGACGACGGTTGTGGTTTTGACCTGACACAGGTTCAACGATCTAAATCCGCTGGTTTACACAACATCCAATCAAGGGTGCAATTCCTCAAAGGGGAATTACACTTTCATTCAGAACGAAACCTTGGAACGAGTATTGATTTTCAATTCCCAAAACTTTAACCCATGATAAAAGTAGCACTCACTGACGATCATCCTTTACTATTAGAAGGATTAAAGAACATATTAAACAAACAGGAGAACATTCAAGTAACGGGTTGTTATGCTTCCATGGAGGCTTTACAAAAAGGATTAAAAAAGAACCCAATCCATATTTTGTTGCTAGATATAAATTTAGAAGACATCAACAGTTTGGATTGGATCAAACCCTTGAAGAAAAAACACCCCGAGATGCAAATCATTATGCTAAGCGTCCACAATGAGTTTGCGGTGATCAATAGTTCACTACAAGAAGGTGCTTCAGGTTATATTCAGAAAAACGCATCCGTAGATGAGATCGTACAGGGAATTAACAGTGTATATGAGCAACAGATCTTTTTGTGTTCACAAACACAAAGCGTTTTGGAAAAGAAAAATAAGGATGGATTAAACACCATTCCCAAACTCACGCGCAGAGAAAAAGAAGTTTTAGTAGTAGCAGCACAAGGGTTTACGACCCAACAAATTGCCGATCGCCTCTTCATCAGTACACATACCGTAGACAGTCATCGCAAAAATTTGATTGAAAAATTTCAAACCTCAAACCTCAGTTCTGTGATCACTTTGGCTATTGAATATGGGTTGATCAAAAAAGCATAACGAGCAGGTGCAATTCGACAACGAAAGGAGGTTAGAAATTAACATAATTTCTATTTTTAGGTAGTTAAAAAAATATTTTCCTTATATTTGGCTGGATGTGTTGCGGATTTACCCTTAGGAATTCAACCTAAATCAGTACTAATCGCAAGTTTCTAAAAATATTTTACAAAAAGACTTTGTAAGAATCAAATGACTTTATATATTTGCACTCGGTTTTGTGGCAAGTACATCAAAACTGAATTTTTTGAGAAGTAAAATACTAAGATTTAAAGATAAACGCAATGAGCAAGAGAACGTTTCAACCTTCAAATAGAAAAAGAAGAAACAAACATGGTTTCATGGAAAGAATGTCTACTCCTAATGGTAGAAAAGTATTAGCTGCTAGAAGAGCTAAAGGAAGACATAAATTAACTGTTTCTTGTGAAACAAAACATAAACATTAATGTTTTGATTAAAATATAAATAAAGGTGTTACTCATTTGGTGGTAACGCCTTTTTTTATACTTTGTCGGAAGCATCACGATACAATCACACACACTATACTTACTTTTTTACAAAGTAGTAAATAATAAACAACACAAGAAAATGCCTAAAGACACTTCTATCAAGACCGTATTAATCATTGGTTCAGGACCAATCATCATCGGACAAGCTTGCGAATTTGATTACTCAGGTTCACAATCAGCAAGATCATTAAGAGAAGAGGGAATTAAAGTTATCTTAGTTAACTCGAACCCCGCAACAATTATGACTGACCCTTCTATGGCGGATCATATTTATCTAAAGCCATTAACTGCACGTTCAATTATTGAAATTTTAGTTGCGCATCCAGAAATTGATGCTGTATTGCCTACAATGGGAGGACAAACAGCGTTGAATTTATGTTTGGAATGTGATGAAAAGGGAATTTGGGCAGACTTTGGTGTTCGTTTAATTGGTGTAGATATTAACGCGATTAATATCACAGAAGACCGCGAACAGTTCAAACAATTATTAGAGCGTATTGATGTTCCTGTTGCTCCAGCAAAAACGGCAACGTCTTACTTACAAGGAAAAGAAATCGCACAAGAATTCGGCTTTCCTTTAGTTATCCGTCCGTCCTTTACCTTAGGAGGTACTGGTGCAGCTTTTGTACACAATGCGGAAGATTTCGACGATTTATTAACGAATGGTTTAGAAGCTTCTCCCATCCACGAAGTGTTAATTGACAAAGCTTTACTAGGATGGAAAGAGTACGAATTAGAGCTATTGCGCGATAAGAATGACAACGTTGTTATCATCTGTACCATCGAAAATATGGACCCTATGGGAATCCATACAGGAGATAGTATCACGGTAGCACCAGCAATGACTTTATCGGATAGAACCTTCCAAAAAATGCGCGATTTATCGATCAAAATGATGCGCAGCATCGGAAACTTCGCAGGAGGTTGTAACGTGCAATTTGCCGTATCTCCAGACGAAAAAGAAGATATCGTAGCAATTGAAATCAACCCACGTGTATCTCGTTCATCGGCTTTAGCTTCTAAAGCAACGGGATATCCGATTGCTAAAATCGCAACGAAATTAGCGTTGGGATACACCTTAGATGAATTGCAAAACCAAATTACAAAATCTACTTCTGCCCTATTCGAGCCGACGTTAGATTATGTAATTGTGAAAATTCCACGTTGGAACTTTGATAAATTCGAAGGAGCTGATAGAACTTTAGGATTGCAAATGAAATCGGTAGGTGAGGTTATGGGTATTGGTCGTTCCTTCCAAGAGGCACTTCACAAAGCAACGCAATCATTAGAGATTAAACGCAACGGTTTAGGTGCTGATGGAAAAGGATATACCAACTACGACCAAATTATTGAGAAATTAACCCATGCAAGTTGGGATCGCGTATTTGTAATTTACGATGCTATTCAACATGGAATTCCATTGAGTAGAATCCACGAAATCACAAAAATTGATATGTGGTTCTTGAAACAATACGAAGAGCTCTATTTGTTAGAGAAAGAAATTTCAAACTACACGATCGAAACGTTACCAAAAGATTTGTTGTTAGAAGCAAAACAAAAAGGATTTGCGGACAGACAAATTGCTCATATGTTGAAAACACTAGAGAGTAAAGTACACGATTTAAGAGATAAAATGGACATTCAACGTGTATTCAAGTTAGTAGACACTTGTGCGGCTGAATTCCCTGCAAAAACACCGTACTACTATTCTACTTTTGAAGCGGATATCCAAAAAGCGGACGGAACGAGATACGTTTCTAACGAAAGTATTGTAACAGACAAGAAAAAAGTGGTTGTATTAGGTTCTGGACCTAACCGAATTGGACAAGGAATCGAGTTTGACTACTCTTGTGTACACGGGGTATTAGCAGCTGAAGAAGCGGGTTATGAAACGATTATGATCAACTGTAACCCGGAAACGGTTTCTACTGATTTCGACACAGCTAACAAATTGTATTTCGAACCTGTATTCTGGGAACACATTTACGATATCATCCGCCATGAGAAACCAGAAGGAGTAATCGTTCAGCTAGGAGGTCAAACGGCTTTAAAATTAGCAGAAAAATTACACCGTCATGGAATTAAGATTTTCGGAACAAGCTTTGACGCCTTAGACTTAGCAGAAGATCGCGGACGTTTCTCTGCTTTGTTAGAAGAGTTAAACATTCCTTTCCCTCAGTTTGGTGTGGCTAAAACAGCAGATCAAGCATTGCAATTAGCAGATCAATTAGATTTCCCTTTATTAGTTCGTCCATCGTATGTATTGGGAGGACAAGGAATGAAAATTGTCATCAATAAGAAGGAATTAGAAGAGCACGTTATTGATTTATTAAACCAAATTCCTGGTAACTCGCTTTTATTAGACCACTATTTAGATGGAGCTATCGAAGCAGAAGCTGATGCCATTTGCGATGGTGAAAACGTGTATATTATCGGAATCATGGAGCATATTGAGCCATGTGGAGTTCACTCCGGAGATAGTCACGCCATGTTACCACCATTCAACTTGGGAGAATTTGTATTGAATCAAATTAAAGATCACACGAGAAAAATTGCAGTTGCTTTACAAACAGTTGGTTTAATCAACATTCAGTTTGCAATTAAAGACGATATCGTTTACATCATCGAAGCGAATCCAAGAGCTTCAAGAACGGTACCATTTATTGCTAAAGCCTATGGAGAACCTTATGTGAACTACGCAACAAAAGTAATGCTAGGACACAATAAAGTGACAGACTTTACTTTCAATCCACAGTTAAAAGGATATGCAATCAAAACACCTGTGTTCTCTTTCAACAAGTTTAGAAATGTGAATAAAGCTTTAGGACCTGAAATGAAATCAACAGGAGAAAGTATCTTATTCATTGACAACTTAAGAGACGACCAATTCTATGAAATCTATTCTCGTAGAAAAATGTACTTGAGTAAATAAATACACAAAAAAAACTCTTCCAAATGGAAGAGTTTTTTTATTTCTATTAGATTTCCTTTATAGACCCCATTATGTATCCCTGTCGAGGGGTAAAACTAAAAAGTATACCTCCAACGCAGGCTTCATATTCATTAGACTTATCCCCTTTCCCTACTCGGATAATAAAAACGGCACTGCTCACAACATTATGTGATCTAGCGATCCGTCTTCTCAATTCTTCGAGTTGATAATCTCCAAGCGCCACATCTCCTCTACTTCTAGCGCGCATCTCCTCTACATAGGAGAAATTACAGCTAATATACTCCTCTTGTACCACAGTTCTCTTGCGTTTCGTACCAATCCAATTGCTATAAAATGTTTTGACTTTAGCTGAGTCCTTTGCTGTCATGGCCGAAGTTGCAACGACATCCCTCTTCACTTTTTCTTGTGCTTGAAGTTGAACCGTAAATAAAAACAAACCTAAAACTGCAAAATAGTATTTTTTTCATATCCATCCTATTTATCTGTTAGACCTTACTCATCACAATATTAAGTACTTAACAATATTAAGCACTTAAAAACCACCCCCCTATACTGTTAATTTACTACATATAACCAAAATAAAAAAACTATTTTAACAAAATATAGCTAAAAAAGCGAAACATCATTTTTCATTTTGACAAAGCACTTTATTTTTTTGCTACAAATCGGATCAATTCAAATACAATAGAACCGTTTAATATTTGTTATTTTTGAGGGGTACTATACTATTATACTATGTCTCAAGAAATCATATTAGGTCTTTTAATTCTTTCTATTTTACTCCTTGTTTTTCTTTTGGGAAAAAAGTCATCCAAGGCAACTACAAACACAGCTGATTCGTTACAACTAGTAGCGGAAAAAGAATTCCTAACTCAGCAAAATAAGCAACTCCTAACCGATAAACAGAAGATAGAAGAACAAACAGAAATACTTCGACAAGACAATCAAGAGCTGATTGCTCGTATCTCTATTCGCGAGACAGAATTGCTCAACCTAAGAGAAAAGCTCGACCTACAGCACAAACAAACTGTACAGCTACAGGAACAATTCACGATTCAATTTGAAAATCTAGCCAATAAAATACTCGAAGAGAAAAGCGATAAGTTCACGCAACTCAATAAAGCCCAGATGGAGACGATTCTCACGCCATTGCAAGAGAAAATAGGCTTGTTTGAACAAAAAGTGGAGCAAACCCACAAGGAGAGTATTGATCATCATGCAGCGCTACGTCAGCAGATTTTTGGCTTGCAACAAGTACACGCGAAAATGAGTGAAGAGACCCTAAACCTAACCAAAGCCTTGAAAGGCGATAACAAAATGCAAGGGAATTGGGGCGAAATGATCTTGGAGAGTGTACTAGAGAAATCGGGATTAGAAAAAGATAGAGAGTATCAAACGCAACCAAGCTACACCACAGACAACGGCAACCGTCTACAACCTGATGTTGTCATCTATTTACCGGATAATCGCCATTTAGTTGTGGATTCTAAAGTTTCTTTAGTCGCTTACGAGCAGTATATCAACACCACAGAAACACAAGAACAAAATCGCTTCTTACAAGAACACCTCCTTTCCATCAAAAGACATATCGAAAACTTGTCAGACAAGAATTACTATGAGCTATACAAAGGAACGAGTCCAGATTTTGTACTGTTGTTTATTCCCATCGAGACGGCCTTTTCTATCGCTGTAAACGCAGATAATTCCCTCTATACAAAAGCGTTTGAAAAGAATATCGTCATCGTTACCCCCTCAACGCTACTCGCAACTTTACGCACAGTAGAAACCATTTGGCGACAACAAAAACAGCAAGAAAATGCGTATGAAATCGCTAGACAAGCCGGTTTATTACACGATAAATTTGTAGGTTTAATCAACGATTTAACCAAAATAGGTAAAAAATTAGACGAAACGAGAAATGAATACGACAGTGCCTTTAACAAGTTGAGTCTAGGAAAAGGCAACTTACTGACTTCCGTTCAAAAATTAAAAGATATGGGCGCCAAAACAAAGAAAACCATCGATCCTGATTTACTTCAAGAATAGAGCGTGGGTTAGCAGGGATCAGTTATGAGGTATCGGTTGATTTTACTGAAATAGGAAGAGTTTTTGCTTTTTTGTTTGACGAACATTCCTTCGCCTCACAAAAAAGCAACAAACAACGAACAAAATATAACCTACCTCTAACTCCTAGTCTGCCTAATTTTGATTAACTTTATTATTAGAATATGATTAGAAATTTTAATTTCCTATAACTAAGCTTTACTTTTGCATTCGAAATGAAAAAATGATTGTTAAACACTTTATAAAATTCTAACTATGTTTTTTAAAGATATGCACCCAGCCGACGTTGCTGAAGCGATTTCAGCAATGAGAAGGAGAGAACGAAATCTTCATTTTCTAAAGCTTTCCCCCGAACTGAAGGTCGAAGTGTTTTCATTTTTAGAGATTAACATTCAAGAAGAAATTGTGCGCAGCATGACACGAGAGGATTATGCTGAAGTACTCAATAACCTAGAACCTGATGACAGAACAGAGTTACTAGAGAACTTTCCTGATGAATTAATCAAGTATTCTATCAACTTATTAAATGATACCGAAAAGCAGATTGCGCTAAATTTAATAGGCTATAAAGAAGACAGTATAGCGCGTTTGATGACGCCTTTATATATTCAAACGAAAGCTAATAAAACGGTTAAACAGGTTTTTCAGCACATCAAAAAATACGGCAAAAAGGCAGAAACGCTTAACTACATTTATGTAGTTGATGACCATAATGTATTGATTGACGACTTGCAAGTGGGACAGTTACTATTGGCTGACGAAGATACCTTAATTGCTGATTTAATTGACCATACCTTTGTTTCCTTAGTCACGACTACTCCAATGGAAGAAGCCTTTGACGACTTTGAAAAATACGATCGTTCTGCTTTACCTATTATCACAGAAAAAGGAGTACTTGTTGGTATTGTAACTTTTGACGATATCTTGGATAAAATTAAGGAACGCGATACAGAAGATATTCAAAAGTTTGGGGGGATGGAAGAGTTGGATTTATCTTATACACATACACCGCTCTTTGAATTAGTAAAAAAACGCGCAGGATGGTTAATTGTTCTCTTTTTAGGAGAAATGCTAACGGCTTCGGCTATGAGCTATTACGATCAGGAAATTGAAAAAGCCGTTGTATTAGCTTTATTTGTTCCTTTAATTATCTCCAGTGGAGGAAATTCAGGTTCACAAGCAGCCTCTTTAATTATACGTGCCATGGCTCTAGGAGAGTTAAAACTCAGTGATTGGTGGTATGTCATGCGCAAGGAAATTGCCTCTGGATTGATGTTAGGTGGTATCTTGGGAATCATTGGTTTCGTGCGTATTTTCATTTGGCAAGAGGCAGGTATCTATGATTATGGAGAATTTTGGCTCTATGTTGGTCTAAGTGTTTCCGTTTCCTTACTGTTCATTGTTTTATGGGGAACCTTATCTGGTTCTATTATTCCATTTGTTTTGAAAAAGTTTGGCATGGACCCCGCAACAGCCTCTGCTCCTTTTGTAGCTACTCTAGTAGACGTTTCAGGATTGATTATCTACTTCACCATCGCAGCTATGTTCCTTACAGGAAAACTACTGTAATAAAAAAAAAGAAACAAATCATAAAAAAATCCGATGTGTTAATTCGCATCGGATTTTTTTATTTTTTCTATCGTATCTCTTGAAACGATTGTTTGTTTTTTGTCCGTATGATAATACAGCTGAGGGTTTACTGTGTCTTGGTAACTTGCGACACTCGTCATATACTCCTCTGCATAAGATCCTCGTTGTTGCACCATTTCTCCTTGCGTTTGACAGGAAGCAAACGCCCCCACTAGTACGCTAATACCCAAAAAAGAATATATTTTCATCTTGTTATTTTTCAACAAGATACAAATTTATTCTTCTCGAAAGATAACTTTTTTCATATTCGGTAAAAAGCAGGCAATGATACCAATGAGTGGTAAATAAGCACATACGCTGTAGATATATTCAATTGAGGTGTGATCAGCCCACCAACCTAAAAGCGCAGAACCTAATCCCCCCATTCCAAAGGCGAAACCATAAAATAATCCAGATACCATCCCTATTTTCTTCGGTAACAATTCTTGTGCATATACTAAAATAGAAGGAAAAGCAGAAGATATAATAAACCCAATAACAACAATTAAAATACCTGTCCAAGCTAAATCTACATAAGGCAACAGCAACGTAAAAGGCGCTGCTCCAAGCACAGAAAACCAAATAATGTATTTACGACCTACCTTATCCCCTAAGAAACCGCCAATTAACGTTCCCATAGCAACAGCAATTAAGAAGTAGAACAAGTAGACTTGTGCTTGAACTTCTGTAATGCCAAATTTATCCATGGTATAGAATTGGAAATAACTAGAGATACTCGCTACATAAAAATATTTAGAGAAGATCAGGAGTAAAAGCACAACAATAGCACTATTCACTCTAAATGCGGATAATTCTGGAATTAATATTTTCTTTTTCTGCTTAGTTGCTGCATGGCTTAACACTCCTTTATACCAAGTTCCAATGGCGTAGTAAACAAATTGGGCGACAAGGGCAATGGCAACAAACCAAAGCAACTGTTGTTGTCCTGTTGGCAAAACAATCCAAGCCACTAATAAAGGAGCTAAGGCTGTACCCGTATTTCCTCCAATTTGGAAAATCGATTGGGCCAAACTTCGTTTACCACCGGAAGCCACATAGGAAACACGCGATGATTCTGGATGAAAAATAGACGATCCTATTCCAATACAAGTCACCGCAACTAATACCCAGATATAACTTGGAGCAAAAGCTAGTAAAATCACTCCTAAAGTGGTACATAGCATCCCGTAAATTTGAGAATAAGGTTGAGGCCTTTTATCCGTATAATTTCCTACTAAAGGCTGTAAAAGCGAGGAAGACATTTGATAAAAAAACGTAATCAATCCAATTTGTGCAAAACTTAGGTTATAGTTTTCTTTTAACAAAGGATACGTTGCAGGAACGACCGCTTGTAGTAAATCGTTGCATAAATGGCCAAAGCTAATGGCTAATAAAATTGGATAAACAGTTTGATGTGAGAGCGTTTGTTTATTTACTTTTTCCAACACTTTGTGCTGAATACTTAAAATTTTGTTCATACCCTAAATTTGAAGTACACAAAGGTAGGGATTTTTCGTTCCTTCTTTCTCTTTTAGCCTTTCAAAATAGCATTACTGCTAAAAGCGAACTATTTTATTAGCAATGATTTTAATAGTTAAAATAATACACCAAATAAAGCAGCTAAACGCATTATTTGCACCGAAACGCTACAGTGCCAAAACGAAAAAAAGCAATAAAAGCAGCTGTAAAAATCCTTTTACTCCGAGATAAAAACAAAAAAACAGCGGTTAAAGAGCATTCTTTACCGCTGTTTTTTCCTTTATTCAAAAAGAGATTAGTCTTCTAACTCTTCTGATTCTACATATCTTGTCATTTCTCTTTCGTAGAACTCTCCGGCTTGAACCACTAAAGCTTCCATTTCGGCTTCTACTTCTGATTCTTCTGACTCTTCAATTGTTTCTAAAAACTCAATCTCATCTGTATTCAAGTTGATGATGAAACGAGGAAACTCTAAGTGGATAATAAATATATCATCTAAATGATCTGTATTATCAGCTAAAACAAACTTTGGTAATTGCATTATATAGTTAATTTAAATTATTAGTAATCAATCGATTGGAAATTTGATAAAAACGAGCGTACAACAGAATAGCCGCTGCGGTTAATCCGGCGAGTAATCCAATCCAAATTCCTGGAGTTCCTATACTGGTATACAAACTTAAATAAATAGACAAAGGAAACCCCACTACCCAATACGAAATAAAAGTAATCACCATTGGCACGTTTACATCTTGCAAACCGCGTAAAGCACCAAGTGTTACTACTTGCATACAATCTGAAATTTGAAAAACAGCAGCTACCAATAACAATTGTCCAGCTATTTGAATCACTTCTTCATTCATCAAGGCATTAGCTGCATCTTTGGCATCTAAGAACAGTAAAGGAATATAGTTATGGAAGACAACAAACAACAGTGCAAAGAGAATGTAAATCCCCAAAGCCATCAACATGATTGATCTCGCCACCGTTCTCATGTGTGTATAGTTCTTCAATCCCATTTGATTGCCGACGCGAATTGTGGCGGCTACGCCTAGCCCACTAGCAAACATAAACGTCATCGAAGACATACTTAGTGCAATTTGATTAGCTGCTTGAGAAACGGTACCCAACATTCCTGACAACCAAACAGCTCCTACGAACAAGGCAACTTCAAAAAAACTCATTAGCCCAGAAGGCACGCCTATTTTAGTAATCTGAGACAAAACACTTTTTTTAATTTCGCTCAAACTTAACTTATTCATAAAGGGTTTAAACATGTCTTGTCTTTTCAAGGCAAAATGCATGTATACAATCATAACTACGCGCGAAATCAACGTCCCATAAGCTGCACCTAACATCCCCAACGTAGGAAAAATCCAGATTCCGTAAATAAGTAAATAGTTGAACAACAAGTTTACTCCATTACAGATTAACGTTGCGTACATAGAGTTTTTTGTTTGTGATTTACCATCTGCGAACTGCTTATAGCCTTGGTACATTACTAAGGGAATAATAGACAGAGCAACAATATCTAAAAAGGGTTTTGCCAATACAGTAACTTCTTCTGGTTGTCCCATATAAACCAAAAAAGGTTTAGCAAAAAAGATAACTGAGAACAACAAAACACCTACTACGGTACACAAGAACAGTCCGTTGACAAAAGTTGATCGTCCACCTTCTAGATCGTGGGCTGCATCGCTTTTTGCAACAAATGGGGTAATAGCAGTAGAAAAACCTACCCCTAAAGAAATAGCAATAAACACAAAACTATTCGCCAAAGAAGCGGCAGCTAGTTCTGTTGGTCCAATTTTACCAACCATAATATTGTCAATCACTCCAACCACAGTATGTCCTAACATGGCTAAAATAATTGGATAGGCTAATTGAACATTGTATCGAAACTCTTTGATATAGATAGAAAGATTCATGTACTAAAAAATTTGTGCAAATATACAGACTTGAAAACGAAAGAATCTGCAAGCTTAACAAATTCTTTGTAAAGAATAAAGAAACAAACACTACACACCTTCAAATACTTGCATAAAAAAAAGGAGTTTCCTCCTTTTCTTTTATGGCTCATTGAGCAATCGCTCTCTATATTTAGATAGGTTATCCTTAATATGATCGGGCAATTCTGGCAAGCGAACATCGGTTAATTGTTCCGTTATTTCCAATAAAATACGGGCAAAAATATAGCGACACAACGCTTTATCATCTGCTGGAATCACATACCAAGGGCATGCTTTTGTTGCTGTTTTCTCAATGACCTCTTCATAACACGCTTGATATTCATCCCAGAACTCCCGCTCTCGAACATCTTCAGGCGCAAACTTCCAATGGTGTTTCTCTTTCCCTAATCGACGTAAAATACGGCGTTTTTGCTCGTCTTTCCCCAAATGTAGGAAGAATTTAAGCACCACGACTCCATTGTTACTAATATGCTCTTCAAAACTGCTGATCTCCTTATAGCGTTGCTCCCAAAAGGATTCATCGAGCTGATCCGTATTCGTAACTTGTGGTAGTCGCTCATTTAAAACAATTTCTGGATGCACCCGAGAAACAAGTACATTCTCATAATGTGTTCGATTAAAAACGGTAAATTTTCCTTTCTCCGGTAAAGCAATATAGTGTCTCCATAAATAATCGTGCTCCAATTCTGTAGCTGTAGGTTTCTTAAAACTCTGAACGACTACACCTCTCGCATTGAACGACTTAAATACTTCTCGAATTAAGCTATCCTTCCCTGCAGTATCCATTCCTTGAATACAGATCAAAAAACTATAGCGGTTATGGGCATACATCAATTCTTGAAATTTACTCAAGTTCCTACTTACTTCTTCTAATTTGCGTATGGCTTTTTTAGGACTCATCTCAAAATCGGGAACCGTCGCTAACTTTGCTAGTTTCGTTTTCCCTATTGCTTTATATTTATTTTCAAAACTCATATCAATTTAATTCATTAAGTAGTTCGGATGTATTAAATTTATAAAATTCAATTTAAGTAACCATGAGAAAACTGACTTTAGAGTTTCTATACCACATTATCGGATTAAGTGCAGCTTCAGGTTTGTATTATGCAGAGGAGCAGCTTCATTTAATTGCAGATGATAGCAGCTATTTATATCACTACGATATTTCTTCAAAAGAATTGCGAAAAACGCCCCTTACGGAGGATTATATTGGGCAGGAACACATTGCAAAGGCAGAGAAACCAGATTTAGAATCAATGACTTTTGACGGGATTAATTATTACTTATTTGGATCAGGTTCAAAACCCAACCGAACAACGTTGTATGAAATCCACCAAATGACCAACGAGCCTGTCAGTCAGCAATCCTTAGCTCTTTTATATGAATCAATGAAAGCTTTTGCTCATTTAGACGATGCAGATTTCAACATTGAAGGTGTGGTTTACGACAAGGAAACTTGGTACTTTTTCAACCGCGGAAATGGTCCTAAGCAACAAAATGGCGTATTTGTCGTAACAGGAGAGAGTATCTTAGATAACTTCAGAATTACCTATACCCCTTTCAAATTGCCCAAACTAGACAACGTACAAACGGGATTTACGGATGCTGTTTTGGTAGATAAAGAGCTGTATTTCATTGCAACAGCAGAAGATTCGGGTTCCACCTATGCAGATGGTGAAATCAAAGGCTCTATAGTAGGAAAGATCAACACCAAGAAAATGAAGCTTGAGAAAACGAAGACCATCAGTACAGATCAAAAATTCGAAGGAATAACGATTTACAAAAACACGAAAAAAGAAGTTTCCTTCTTTTTATGTACAGATCCAGATAATCCAGAACTACCAACTGCAATTTATCAACTAACCATACAAAAATAGGATCGCAAGGCGATCCTATTTTTTTATATCTCTTGGGAAGTTACTTCCCCTTCTTTTCTTCTCAGACGCCAATTGGTCCAAACTGCTAACATAAAATAGAAAAGACAAACCAGCCACATTTGCATAAACAGCTCTTTAATATCTTGTAAAGAAGCGCCAAATTGTGTCAAAGCAACAAATCCTTTGGTTCCTATAGTTGAAGGCACAAAGAAGGACACAACCTTAATTGCTGTTGGGAAGGCTGTTGTTGGCCAAGACAATCCCGTCATCAATAAAGTAGGTATTGAAAACAACGTAATAGTCATAATCGAATCCTCTCTGTGTTTAAAGCAATTCGCTAGCGTCATTCCCAAAAAAGAAACGGCTAATAAGAATGGAATTAAAAACAAAGTGACCTCAATTAAATTCCCTCGTTGTGGAAAAGTAAACAGATGCATTACTACACCAAGCACTAGCCACATCATCAACATAGACAATAGCAGGTAAGCTAAACTTCTTCCTATCGTTAAAAAGAAATTTGAAAATCGTCCCGTCGCGTAGGCAAAGGCTTGACCAAATCTTCTATTTTCGCGCAATGTACCCGCTAAAATTCCCATTCCATTCAGTTGTAAAGTCTGAATAGCAATTAAAAAGACAGCAGGCATCAAAAAGGTAGCATACCCTCCATTGATATTGAACAGCGGTTTAGCTGTGACATCGAAAGGACGTCTTGTCGCGGCAGCTTGTTTCATTGGCATTCCACCCGCCATCATTTTATTCACCTCAACCTGTCCGCCTAACGTACCTGCCGTAACCATAACAGCCCCTAAGGTTTGCTTGTAATACAACATATAAGAAGCATCACAGTAAGCGCCTAACGTCGGTACTTTACCCTTTTGTAAATCTCGACCAAAGTGCTCGGGAATAACGATGATTCCTTTTATTTTTTCTTGATAAAAAGCCTCTTGAGCCACATCCATACTAGCTGTACGCAAATCAACTTTCAATTGAGGCGTAGCGTCGAGCATGCGATCAATTTGAAAACTCATCTTCGATTGATCTTGATTGACAATAGCCACAGGTAATTCCGTAATCACTTCTTTCGAATAAACATAGGAATACACAAAAGCAACCAGGAGAACACAGACAATATACGTAATCACAATCGCTGAGTCCTTGAAGATCATTTTGATTTCTCTTTTACAAGACTCCGTAATCAAGGCGCAATTTTCTATAAATCCTCTAAGCATCATAGCCTCCTTTCTGTAATTTTTTATAATAAAACGGAATACCTATCAACCCTAAACAGATAAATACAGCAAAAGCAATTAAATATCCCGCTTGTTCTGCGTTGAATGAAATACCGCGAATCGCGTAATTCACTACAAAACGCATATAGGAGTGAAAGGGGAATACGTAGTTTACGCCACGTACAAATCCGCTCATTCCTTCGGGAGGGAAAGTATACCCTGCAAAAGAGAAGGCTACAGCAGCATAAGCACCTCCTATTGTTAGCGCAATTCTCAAGCTGTTCATTACTGAGGCCAAAAAGAAGCCCATACTTTGACAAACTAGGATAAACAGGAAGAAAAAGGCATTTAAAACAAAGAAATTTCCCTTAAAAGGCATACTTAATTCATAGAATACATAAGCATTCATATAAAACCCAAGCACCATAAATACAACTGTATAAGGTAAGATTTTAGCTACTGCTACCATCCAAACCTTATTGTTCGTACGTTCTACTAATTCTTGTCCTTTTCTATATTTTAGATCTACGCCAAAAACGTAAATGGAAACAACCAGCATAATAATTTGCAAGGCCATCGGCATAAAAGCCAACCCTAAATAATATTCATAACTGGTGTAGGGATTAAATAGCACATGTTCTTCTACTTTAATCGGAGCTACAGCAGCCAAAGCTTGAGGAGGAGTTAAACCTCCTTGCTCCAATGCGATCGTACGGACCCCTGCCGCAAGATAACCCGCTGCTGTCTGAAAATCGCGCTGAATTAAACCAGCAGGTAGTAAATACTGCCCGTTATAGTAACAAGTTACATTGGTTTTCACTCCTTTTTGTACGTTTTTCTGAAAGTCTTTAGGGATAATAATCAAGGCAAAGGAATCTCCTCTACGCACCGTTTTTTGCCCTTCCAATTCATCGTTTACTTCATAAACGATTTGCATAGCTGAACTAGCATCAATAAAACTTGCTAGTTTACGTGAAGTACTACTTTTATCTAAATCGAGAATTGTTACAGGCAGATCTCGAGAAACGCCTTCTCGCAACAAAGCCCCATAGTATAGAAATAGCAACAAGGGAATACCGAGAATCAACACCAAAATACGAGGTGTTGTCAGCATTCGCTTACACTCTTCTTTCAATAGGGATAAAAAACCTTTACTCACGTTATTTGTATTTTTACTTCAAACTACTTTCCACTACTAAAGCACTCATGCCAGGTCTTAGTCCTTCCACTTGCTGTGTAGGATAAGCCTTGATTAAAAAGGTTTTCATATCAAAATCACCTTTTGCTTTAGTTGCGCTCCATGTAGCATAATCCCCTTGAACGGCAATATATTGTACTTCTAATTCAATTTCTTGATTGCCTAGTGCGGGAATCTTCGCTTGAAACTTAGTATTCATTTTGAACTTGCTCATTAAATCTTCGCGAATATTAAAGTTTACCCAGACATCGTTTAAATCAACTAAGTTGACAATCGGATAGCCCGAATTAACAATTTCACCTTTGTTAGGCATAATGGTGTAAACCTCTCCCGCCTGTGGTGACTTTACCGCACCTTCACCTTTGTAGATTAATACTTCTTCTACAGCACCTTTTGCTTGGTTAAACACCGCTAAAGCTGCTGCTTTATCTTCCGTTCTCGCTCCACTTTTTGCCATTTGATAGGTTGCGTGTGCCGCTTTTTCTACTTCTTGAGCAGCGGTATATTTAGCATAGGCTTCGTCTTTTTGCTGAGCGGGAATTACTTTTTCTTTGTACAAGTTTTCTACCCTTGCATACGTTTTTTGCGCAAAATCAGCTCCTGCTTTCGCCTGTTGCCACATATTATACGCCGCCTGAATTTCTTCTTTTCGCGCTCCTGTATTTGCTTTTGCATCTTGTGCCTGAGCAGCGGCTTTTAAAGCCTCTACCTGCTGTAATTTCGCATCTATCTCAGGGGTACTAATCTGAACCAATACTTGCCCTGCTTGTACCTTATCCCCCTCTTTGACTAGAATATCATCAATTCTCCCAGGAATCTTAGACGATACATTGATTTGAGTTGCATCTACTTGTCCTTGAATATAGCTCTCTTTTGGCGCACTCATATACCAAATAGAAACAGCGAAAACAATCGCTACAACGCCAATTCCAACAATAGCACTTATTACTTTATTTTTCATTTTACCTTCAATTTATTTTGCAAATTGGACAAATTCATTACTCAATCCGGTGTATTCAAATAGGGAAGCTACATTCGCAACATAATTAAAATGCGCCTGTAATTTTTTCAGCTTGACAACAGACAAATTTAATTCAGCGTCTACCACTTCTGTTGAAGTAGCAAATCCTTCTACAAAAGCTTTGTTTCTCACTCGGAGATACTCCATTGCCATGGCTTCTTGTGTCGTTAAGCTTTCGATTTGTTCTTGTTGTTTTTGAATATCTTGATACAGCTTCGCTACTAACATTTTAATATCAGACTTAGCCTTCTCTTCAAAGAGTTCTACACTTTCTCTCGTCGCTTTAGCTGCGCGGATCTCATTTTTATTTTTAAATCCTTCAAACAAGGTATACGTAACACCAACCCCAATAGTCCACGGTTTGTTGTTATCATATAGTACGTCTAAACCACTAATTGGATTATTATGTGCTAAAATCGTTTGTCCAAAGGCAACTACCGTTGGATAGTTTGCTGCTTTTTTTGCTTTTACACCTTGATCGGCTAATTCCTTTTGCAAGGCTACTTTTTGCAAGGCTGGATAATGCTCGGTGGCGGATATTTGGTAGTAATCTAATTCTTCTAATCGAGGGAGTACAAAAAACTCACTGCTTAAATCCGCAGTTACCTCTTCTACTTCCATCGTGTTAGCTAAGGCTAATCGCGCTAGTGATGCGTCTTTTTTTGCCGCTTCAAATTCGCGATTTGCATCAGAAACAGCTACATCTGCCGCCATGCGTTGCACCGGAGCAATCATGCCGTTTTCTTCTAATTTCAAGGCATCGCGTTGGTGTTTTTGCATACCCGTTAAAACCTCTTGACGCACGAGTAAGGCGCGTTCTGCCAGTTTGACCGTATAGTAGCGAACCGCTAATTCAGATATTAATTTGTGCTTGGCTTGCGCTAAATCTTTTTCGCCAATTTCACTTTTTAACTTTCCTGCTTTTACCGCAGCATTAATCTTTCCTCCAGTAAACAGCGGCCAAGTAGCCATAAAACCGCCAAAAGCCATATCGCGTTTATTGAAATCTACCGACCAATTCCCTAGTACTTCTGCATTAGGTAAATGCACAAAATCTCCAACTTGATTGCGCAGTCCATTAAAATCTAATCCCAAAGAACGATCCATGTAAATACCCATACCGAAAGCTTTAATTGAAGGAGCACGCAACCCTTTCATGGCTTTCCATTCATATTGGTGAACTTCTTCTTGTTTTTCCATTGCCTTTATCAAGCTATTCTCCTCATTCATCACGTGCATTGCCTCAGCAAAAGACAAACTTTGTCCATAGCTAATTCCAGACATAGAAAAATAAAGCACAGTTCCTCCGATAAGCAGAAAAAAACGTTTTAAGTTTATTCTTTTCATTCACTTAATGTTGTTAATTACACCTAAATGCTTCAATAAATATACGACCTTTTTCATTTTATGAAACATTATTTTCATTCGTTTTACAAATATAATACTATCCTCCGATGGAGAAAGAAAAAGAGTGCTTCTTTGATTCGTACAGCTTCTAAAAATCTTTTATAAACAGTAAAAAAAACAAACTCCTTCTCTCAAAAAACTTAACAAAACACATGCCAGCCAGTTTTTTAGGAGAAGGAGTTTTAAAAAATATGCTTTTCGAAAGTTTTATTTTTCGATCTCGTGTAAGCTTTCCATCTTTTTATGCGCTAAGAATCCTTTGATATCTTCGAAGTGTTCTTTGACGCGTTTATTGCCAAATTCAAATACTTTTTCAGCCAATCCATCTAAGAAGTCACGGTCGTGTGAAACTAAGATCACTGTTCCTTCAAAATCTTTTAATGCCGCTTTGATAATGTCCTTGGTTTTCATATCCAAGTGGTTGGTTGGCTCATCGAGGATTAATAAGTTATAAGGTTCTAGTAATAACTTCACCATGGCCAAGCGGGTTTTCTCTCCCCCTGAAAGTACTTTTACTTTCTTCTGAATATCATCGCCAGAGAACATAAAAGCACCTAATATATTTTTAATTTGCGTGCGGATATCTCCTTCTGCGATGCGATCTACTGTATCAAAAATAGTAATCTCTCCATCCAATAAGGAAGCTTGATTCTGGGCAAAATACCCCACTTGTATGTTGTGTCCCAATTCAATGGTTCCCGTATAATCAATCTCTTTCATAATTGCTTTGATCATCGTTGATTTCCCTTCTCCATTCTTTCCTACAAAAGCAACTTTTTGTCCGCGCTCTATCACTAGATTTGCGTCCCTAAACACAACATGATCCCCATAGGTTTTACCCATTTCAGTAATGGTAACAGGATACTGACCTGAACGCGCAGCAGGAGGAAATTTTAAACGAAGAGCAGAATTATCTACCTCATCCACTTCAATGATTTCTAATTTTTCCAACATTTTCACCCGTGATTGTACTTGCAACGTTTTTGAATACGTTCCTTTAAAACGCTCAATAAACTCCGTAGTTTCAGCAATCATCTTTTGTTGTTCTTCATAGGCTTTCAACTGATGTGCTCTACGATCTTGACGCAATACGAGATAATCCGAATATTTCGCTTTATAATCGTAGATTTTCCCCATGGTTACCTCGATTGTTCTGTTGGTAATATTATCGACAAATGCACGGTCATGGGAAATGACCATAACCGCTTTGGCTTGTGTCAACAAAAACTCCTCTAGCCATTGGATACTTTCGATATCCATGTGGTTGGTCGGCTCATCGAGTAAAATTAAATCGGGTTTTTGCAAGAGGATTTTAGCTAATTCGATGCGCATTCTCCATCCACCACTGAACTCAGACGTCGGGCGAGTAAAGTCTTCACGTAAGAATCCCAACCCTTTCAATACTTTTTCTACCTCTGCTTCGTAGTTTACTTCCTCGATGGAGTAAAACTTCTCACTTAGTTCCGATACACGTTCAATTAACTTCATATACGCATCACTTTCATAATCCGTACGTACCGTTAGCTCTTCATTGATTTGCTCAATTTCATTCTTCATCGAAAAAATTTGTGCAAACGCTTTGGATGTTTCTTCAAAAACCGTACAATCATCCGCAGTTAATAAATGCTGTGGTAAATAAGCAATTACGGCTTCTCTTGGTGCAGCAACAGACCCTAACGAAGGTTTGTCAACCCCTGCAACAATTTTGAGCAAAGTAGATTTACCTGCACCGTTTTTTCCCATTAAGGCAATTTTGTCATTTTCATTAATGGAGAAACTCACGCCACTGAAAAGCGTTGTACTACCAAATTGGACCGCAACATCATTAACTGTTATCATAGTGTAATTTTATTAAAACAGGTGCAAATATAGTATTTGTTTGTTTTGGATGGGGATTTTTTATTTAATGTAAAAAATCAAATAATATTAATTATTCGATTTGTGTAGATTAATCTTTTTTTTCTTATTACTCATTAATTTTAATTTCAGATCATTCAATCGATTACAAATTAAATCACATCTATCTACTTCTTCAAATACAATTAAACGAGAATAATAATATAAAACCAAACAAAAGAGAATCAAGACTAAAGCAAATGCTAACAAATTAACCACCATAGTTCCCTCCGTATTCTTTTCAATGACAGCAGTCCATATTGCGCCTAGAAAAAGAGCACAAATAGAGCTTATCACAATAAAAAATTTCTCTTTTTTTATACGTGATCTCTTTTCAACACCACGTAATTTCGATTCAATTTCAACCAGCAATCCAATACTTTTCTTAGTACTCTTTACTAAAAGATTGGATTTGATTAATACATAGTGAAACTTATCTAATGCTTCATACTTTTTATCTAAAGTCACCCAATTTGCTTGTAATAAATCTCTATTAGTAATGACACTTCCCTCTTTTTTAAATCGAAGTGCTTTTTTAAAATGAAATGTATAAAAAACAAGACAAAGTATGAGTGTACTACTCAAAACAATAATGAGTATGCTTGTTTCATCAAGAAAAAAGGAAGATAAAATAAAAAACAAAATTGGTCCTCCTATGACAATTCCCAATAGGGTTCTTTTCATCTTTCTTTTCAATAATTCAACCTCTTCATTTGTAGTGTTTAAATAAAAGGCTGTACTATTTATATGGCATTGCTTAACCATTGCATACAACAAATTCTCATTCATATATATTAATTTAAAATTACGTATTAACAGGTACTTAAGGAATAGAGTAAACTAGTTACTTCAAACCAGTCTATTTTGCATGACATACATAACCGCTTCTGTCATCGTTTTAACACCGAGCTTATCAAATACATTTCTCCGGTGAAATTTCACTGTCCCAAATGAAATAAAAAGCAGCTGAGAAATCTCTTTCATCGTATAGCCTCGAGCTGCTAGACGAATAATATCTTTTTCTCTAGCTGTAAGACATACCTTTCCTTCTTTTTGCCAAAAACCTCCTTTCAAATTATACGTATACACTATTGCATCTCCTTTTGTACTAATCTTTATATTTCCAGGATTCTGTGCTTGAGATAAAGAAACTACACTTATTGCTTTTCCTATTTCTCCCTTATCATTTAAGAATAAAGGAATTGTTTCTTGATGTACTAAATTGCTACTCCCTTGTTGATCAATAAGATGAAAATCGCATGAAATTGCATATTTCTTTTTTCTCTTTAGTGCATAGCAAGTAAAGAAATCCATCCAAACTGTATTAATTTTCAAAAGTAGATTTAAATCCGCTTTGGCTACATATTTTAAGTAGAAGTCAAACCCCATCTTTTTTACGGTTTTGGCGGAATGTCCACAGAGAAACAACGGGTTATTAGAAACATATTCAAATACTTTTTTCTGATAATCAACAACATAAATAGTGTTGCAAGTCATTCTTGACAACGCTTTAATTGTCTTCAAATGCACAAATTCTTGTTTTCCTATTTTAATTAATGGTTCATTAAACCCATTCTCTATGTAAAAAGTATCTTGAATCGGTTTCATCAATAACGTTTTTTTTATTTAATGAAATAAATTTAGTTGTTATTTAAACTAAAAAAAACTCGCATTCTTTGCATCTTATAACTAAGAACTAATAATATGTGAAGAGCATCATTAATATTTAATTTTATACGATGAGGTTCTAAAATGATAGCTTGAAGTAACAAGTCGAATTCTTAAATTCTCTCCTCCCATTTCTCCCTCGAGAATTCATTTCTCCTAAAAACCATCCTTTTGGATAGGTACAACCTATTAATCAACCTATTACTTTTAAAAAAGTTAAATACACATATCTAAAGAATCAGTTATATACTACAACATTAATAAAACTAAATATCCAATCGATTTCTTTAAACTACCGAGTATTTAACTAATAATTTAAATGAGCGATGCATCTGTGTTGCAAGATTTGAAAGATCTAGCTTGCAAGAAAAGGGCAAAAATTAAAACTATGAAAAAGAAATTTACCTGCATTTTTTTGTTATTAAACCTATTATCCTTTGGGCAAACAGCAATTGGGCAAGACACTATAGTAGTTACAAATGAAATACAAGAAATTACAATTCCAGTACCACGCAAAAAAAAATATATAGACAAAACAAGTTACACATTCAACCAAGAAGCTATCGAAAAAGCTCGTTATGCCAAAGATTTACTTCTCACACTTCCCGAATTACATCTTGATCCTATTTCAAATACAATAGTTAGTATAAAAGGAGCTACAACCTTACTTCTAATTAATGGAATTGAAGCTACAGACTTACAAATTCGCTCCATAAAACCCGAATCTGTAATACGCGTAGAATATTATGATATTCCTCCTACTCGTTGGGAAAATCGAGCAAACCAAGTAGTAAACATCATGACTCGAAATCCAGAGCAGGGTTATATGTTTGGAATAGAAACCACCTCTGCCTTGACAACAGGCTTCTTAAATGGATCCTTATACACCAATATCACAAAAGGTAAAAATAATTTCGCTTTAGAATACTACATCTATTTCAGAGATTATAAAGATCGAACTTCAGTCAATAAATATGAGTATGATTTAAATAAGGTTCATTACACAACTAAAGATGAACGTAAGGAATATTTTGGATATACCGATCAATCAGTTACTTTACGTTATACTAATCTGGAAACAGACAACTATGTATTTCAATCTAAATTAGACCTAAATTTGAATACTAGCTATGCTTATGCCCATGGAATTAATCTAGTGCAACAAAATGATATAGTTGCTAATCACCTTTTATATAATCATTCCAATACGAATTACCTAAAACCAACTTTAGATTTGTATTATGCTAAAAAAATCAAGGATAAGGATGAATTTATTATCAATGTTGTAGGTTCTACTTTTACTACTAAGAATAATGATAGCATTAGAGAATGGATTGCATCTAATAACGTTGAGAAATATAACTATTCAACTCTTTTAGAAGCTGATCAACAAGGTTTCGTAGGCGAAGTTACTCATGGTCATCAATTTGAATTAGGCAAATTAACTTCAGGTTATCGATTTTCATATCAAACTGTCAAAAACAATCTACTCAATTTAAATGGTTTCTCCACCAACACAGTAAACTATTCAGAACACTATTTATACACTGAGTTTTCTGGTAAAACAAACAGCTTCATGTATCGATTAGGGGTAGGTCTAACCAATAGTAATAACAAGAATAGGGATGTAAATATCAATACTTGGACGCCAACGCCTAAATTAGTTATTGGATATGAACTATCAAAGCATCATAGCTTAAAATTGTCAAGCTCCTATAGTCCTTTACGACCATCAAGTTCTGCTCTAAGTAGTAATATCATACAGCTTGTGGAACATATAACTCAAACTGGAAATCCACACTTAGTTATTCAAAAATCATTTACCAACAATTTAATTTATTCTTTTCATTCAAAAAATTTAGAGCTTACACTGAATGCTTTTTTCACTTACACGACTAATCCTTATAATCAATTATACAGAGAAGATTTGAAAGAAGGAATTGTAAGAGGTTACAAATTAACGTATGAAAATGCCATACACGCACAAAAGCATGGTGTACAATTAACAGGTAGTATTCAACCCTTTGGCACTGATATTCTAACTTTTAAAATTAATCTTACCCCTACTAACCAAAGATTTAAAACAAGTGATAGTCGAGTTTTAAAACATGATTACATTGAAAATTATTTCATTGTGTCTTCTGTTTACAAGAATTTTAGTTTGGACTATCAATTTAATATCCGTTACTACAGTTTACAGGGGGCTCAATTATATTCGCAAGAAAATACAAGTGACCTCTTTTTAAGTTATAAACACAACAATTGGAAATTCTCAACAGGCATTTACTGGTTAGGTATGCCCGCTACTTACAAACAAAATACATTGGATAAACAGTACGTCAATTATATGCGTATTGGAAAAATATGGGATAATAGTAATATGTTTATTCTAAGCATTAGTTACGATGTTAGAGCAGGAAAAAAAAACAAGGTTAATCGTACAATAGAAAATCAAACAGATAAAGCCGTTACTTTTTAAAAAACATGTTTATCCATCAAAAAAGCCCACTCCTACGTGGGCTTTTTCCTGAAAAAACTACAACTGAAAGTAGTGAGTATAATTTTGTAAATCCTTATCCCCCCTACCGGAAAGGTTTACGACTACTATATCAGTTGGCAAAAACGTTTTATGTTGTAGAGCAGCCAGTGCATGTGAACTTTCAATAGCGGGAATGATTCCTTCTAATTTGCACAAGTTCAGGCCTGCTTCCATCGCTTCAGCGTCTTTAATGGCGAAGAATTCTGCTCGATTTTCTTGTTTCATGAGGGCGAATAGTGGACCAAAACCAGGGTAATCCAATCCGGCAGAAATCGAATACGCCTCTAAAGGTTCACCTGTATCATCTTGCATGAATAGTGTTTTACTTCCATGCAATACACCTGGTTTCCCAATAAATGAAGTAGCTGCGGTTTGCTTGCTATCTACACCTAATCCTCCTCCTTCTGCAACGATCAACTTCACGCTTTCTTCTTCTAAGAATTCGTAGAACGCCCCTGTTGCATTACTTCCTCCCCCAACACTAGCAATCACATAATTGGGTTTATCTACCCCTTCTTTCTCTAACAGTTGCTTTTTAATCTCTTTAGAAATCACCGATTGAAAACGCCCGACCATATCGGGATAGGGATGTGGTCCAACAACAGACCCAATTAAGTAGTAGGTATCTTCTGGGTTTTCAATCCAGTAGAGCAAAGCCTCATCCACCGCTTCTTTTAAGGTTTGCGTTCCTGTTTTTGCAGCGCGAACCTCAGCGCCTAACATTTTCATACGCGCTACATTGGGTGCTTGACGTTCAATATCTGTAGCTCCCATGAAGACCACGCATTCCATTCCTGCTAAAGCGCAAACAGTAGCTGTAGCAACGCCGTGTTGTCCTGCACCCGTTTCGGCAATGATTCTCTTCTTCCCTAAGCGTTTAGCCACTAACACTTGACCAATGGTATTATTAATCTTATGCGCACCTGTATGGCATAAATCCTCTCGTTTTAAATACACTTTGGTGTTGTATAGTGCGGATAGTCGTTCTGCAAAATAAAGCGGCGTAGGACGACCTACATAATCTGCTAATAGCTTTTGATACTCCTCTTGAAAGGTTGGCTCTTCCATAATTTCGACATACATCGCTTGTAGTTCCGCTACAATGGGTTGTAAAATTGGAGGGATAAATGCTCCCCCAAAATCGCCGTAAAATCCAGCTTGATTCACTTGATACTTCATATTCGTTTATTTTAGATTCTTGATTACGTTGAAAATTTAGGGCACAAAAAAAGGGCTTGTCGTGATGACAAGCCCTTAGAGGTGTAGGAATAATATACTCGTTCCGTTATATTTTTACTTCATACATACCAATAGCAGGACAGCTCACGACATCTCGACGTAAGTTGCTCCACCACCAATTATTTGCATGTATAAAATTCATTTTTCTCTGTTTTGAAGGTGTAAAGGTAGAGATTATTTTCTATCTACCAAATAAAATGCAAAATCAGTAAGATTTTAAAACTTGATTTTTCTTTCGCCCCTTGCTTTGTTCCCAAGATAACAATAAAAAAAGGCTGCCTACTTGTAGACAGCCTTTTATACTTTTACAGCATTACTAATGCATTTTTTTCTGGATCAATTTCTGAAACATCATACCCGCTAAATTTCTTTAAGTAGGTTTTGATAGAAGTTCCGTATCCATCGCTAAACGAATTAGCACCATTACTTTTTAAATACTTTCTCACAGATCCTGCCCCACCTAAGTGTGCAGCAGCTAAAATTCCAGACTCTGTGATTCTGATCCCATCGATTCTTCTTCCTTCGTACGTTTTAATCTCGTTTCTAAGAATCCATTTGTTTTTTGCAATCAAAGCATCAAATGCTTTTTCTTGTAATTGCGGATCATTTAAAAACTCTTCAGAATCAAAAATTCCAATTGATCTTAGAGCTAACCTTCCAAATTGGTACTTACCGATGTAACCAAAAGAGTTAACAATTCGATACAAGCCATTAGATTCTCTTGCACCTAGGGCTTGTTTAAACCCAATATAGGTTTTCCCTGTAAATGGTATTACTGTAGCTTCTGTTGTTTTCACTTCCTTGATACTCTTCTTAGCAGGAAAATGATACGAAAGCTCTTCTGTAGGGACGATTTTATACTGTTCTAAAAGTATGACTTCATACTTTTTAAAACCCGAAAAAACTCCACCTAAAAGCAGTAATAAGCCAATAAAAAAAGAACATTTTTTTCTCATTAAAATTAATTTCTCAAGCCCTGTCACCACTTGAAATTTCACTACGCAAAGTTACCCCCTTTTTTAAATTCGCCTATTTTTTAATCGTTAAATTACATTGCCTTAACCTTCCATTCACACACAAACCTTGATTAACAAAGAGATACAAGAAAAAACTTTAACATTTAAAGCCTTGTAAAATTCTTAAATTTTTGCTATATTTTATACCTTTATTTAGTTTTTAGCACAAAAAAAGAGGAGCTTATTTTTTTTATCGTCCTCTTTTCTTCTATTTTTTGACTCCAAACTACTCCTCTATTTTGGCTGATAATTCAAACCATCTTTCTTCTTTTTCTTCGAGTTCTTTTATTATTTTTTGCAACTGATTTGCTTTGGTTTCAATTTGATCATCGGCAACCTTTCCATCTGCAAATTCTTCTTCTATTTGTCGTTTTTGCTCCTCTAATTTTGCCATTTCACGTTCCGTTTTCTGCAATTCCTTTTGTTCTTGAAAGGTCAATCCGTTTTTTACTTGGTTTTCTTTCCAGTTGTTTTTTTCTTTAGGCGCTTCGTCTTTTAGGGGTTCAATACTATCCTCATAGGCTCTAAAATCAGAGTAGTTTCCAGGGAAATCTTCAATTTCACCTTCTCCTCTAAACACAAATAAATGGTCGACAATCTTGTCCATAAAATAACGGTCGTGTGAAACCACAACTAAACACCCAGGATAATCCAATAAGAAACTCTCCAATACATTTAAGGTTACAATATCCAAATCGTTTGTAGGCTCATCGAGAATCAAGAAATTGGGGTTCTGAATCAACACAGTACACAGATACAAACGCTTCAATTCTCCTCCACTTAACTTTTCAACGAAATCATGCTGTTTCTTGCGATCAAACAAGAAGCGCTCTAATAATTGCCCTGCAGAAATGGAACGACCTTTTGCCAAGGGAATATACTCTCCAAATTCCTTAATCACATCAATGACCTTTTGTTCGGGTTTGATTGTAATTCCTCCTTGTGTGTAATAGCCTATTTTAATGGTATCTCCAATCACAACTTTCCCTGTATCAGGTTTCATGGATTGGGTTAAAATATTGAGGAACGTGGATTTACCTGATCCATTTTTACCGATAATACCAATGCGTTCGCCTCGGTTAAACATATAGTTAAAGTCGTTTAGGATAACCTTCCCGTTGAATGATTTGTTCAACTTGTGTAATTCAACTACTTTACTTCCCATACGCTCCATATTGATTTCAAGCTCAACTTGATGCTCTTTTCTTCTGCTGTGCGCTTTTTCTTTGATTACATAAAAATCATCAATACGAGATTTCGATTTCGTAGTACGTGCTTTCGGTTGTCTTCGCATCCAAGATAACTCTTTGACAAATAGGTTTTGAGCTTTATCGATACTCGCATTTTCAGCGGCGATTCGCTCTTCCTTTTTCTCTAGATAATACGAGTAATTTCCTTTGTATTGGTAGATAATCCCATTGTCTAACTCGATAATTTCATTACATACATTTTCAAGGAAAAAACGGTCGTGCGTGACCATGAACAACGTAATATTTTCTTTGGCAAAGTAATTTTCTAGCCACTCGATCATTTCTAGATCCAAGTGGTTCGTTGGCTCATCTAAGATTAACAAATCAGGTTTATTGATCAGGATAATAGCCAAAGCTAAGCGCTTTTTTTGTCCTCCGGATAGCGTCTTCACTTTCAACTTTAAATCGTCTAATTTAAGTTTGAATAAGATCTGCTTGTATTGTGTTTCAAAATCCCACGCATTGTGGATATCCATTTGTTCAAAAGCACTTTGATATGCTTCTTGATTTTCTGGATTCTCCAACGCTTTTTCATACGCTTCAATTACCTTTAAAATTTCATTATCGGAAGCGAATATACTCTCTTCAATGGTCAGTTCATCTTGAAGATTGGGTTCTTGAGATAAAAATTCCATGCGAATTCCTTTGCGCATTACCACTTGCCCACTATCCGGGTGATCTGCTCCTGTTAGGATTCTCAAAATCGTCGTTTTACCCGACCCATTTTTTGCTACAAAAGCAATCTTTTGATCCTTATTAATACCAAAAGACACATGTTCAAACAAGGTATGTGCCCCAAAAGATTTCGATATATTTTCTACTGATAAATAATTCACTTCACAAAATTTTGACAAAAATAACCTTTTATTCTCCATTAAAAAAAAACCAACGTTTTGCGCGCTAACTTTCTTTTTATTCCCGCTTATGCTTTCTTCCCTCTCAAGGTAACTACTACATATTCCGATTGTGTTCCAATGCGATAGCGTCCGCCCCAGATTCCCAATCCCGAACTAATATAGTACTGTGTATGCTCTTTCTTGAGATAACCATGAGATTGTTCAAACAAATAATCTGTAATCCAAGAAAAAGGCCATACTTGACCGCGATGTGTATGCCCTGAAAACTGAAAATCTACGTGTTGTTCAGCTGCTTTTGCCAAATCATACGGCTGATGATCCAGGACAATTTGTACTTTTGACGAATCGGGTTGCATCAAATCTGACAAAGCTTTGCGATGTGGATTCGATTTATCATCTCTTCCAATAAGCTGAAGTTGTCCTATATTCACTACCTCATCTCTCAAAATAGTGATGTTTGATTCCTTTAAAAAAGCTAAACTCATTTCAACATTAGCCAAATACTCGTGATTCCCCAAGCAGGCATAAACACCATGCTTACTTTTAATCTCGCGAAGCAATTCATCCAACTTATAATAGGTCAATGGCAACAAGCTATTGTCAATAATATCTCCCGCAAAAAGGACTATATCTGCTTCTTGTTGATTAATAAAGTTCACCCAGCGCTTCAATTCTTTACGACTAATTGCATGCCCTAAATGTAAATCACTTAACACAACCATCTTAATCGGTTGATCTAATGGTTTCTCCGTTTCCAATTCAAGGGTAATCACCTTTTTCTTATAGTAATTAAAATTGCCTATCAATGCAATAATAGCAGTACCTCCCACAATAAAAAAAGCGTGAAGCTTGGCTATGGCAAGTCCCTCTGGTCTAATATGTATCAGAGATTTACCAGCGAATACCAAGACCACTTCTCCCAACAAGGCCAATAAAAAAGAATATATAATAAGCATTAACCACCCTGTTCCTACTTTATATAGAATTGCCGCTTCAGGAACGCCTACACGCTTTCTAAATGCAAAAAATAATAGTGGTGAAAGAATTAAAAAAATCACTCCTACAACATACATTACCTGTACACTCCACAGCGCTTGTTCTACTAAAGGATAAACGCGAATACCTAAATATATATTCGCCAAAAAATAGGCAACAAAAATGCCAACAAACAATAGTTTTCCTTTCATATCAATTCCTTATAAATTAAAACGGGGAGTAAGATTCTGTTTCAATTGTACCTCGTTAAAAGCAATAATACAATCCTTTCTCGCTTTTTTCTCTCTTCTTAACAAATAATTGACGAGATCCGAGCTTTTTATCTACTTGCCTCTTTTAAAACCAAGCGAACACGAGTTCCTCCTTCAGTCGCCTCTATACACAAATGTTCTTCTAAATACGCCTGTATCATTTTCATCCGCTCTTTCACCAGATACATTCCCATAGACTCATGGCTGCCTGGCTTGGCACAACCTTGTTGATTGCCAATTCCATTGTCAATCACCTCCAAAACAACATCGTCATTCACTTGATAGATGAGCAGATGAACTTTGGGATGCACGATACTTTCGGGGAAGGCATGAACCAAGCTGTTTTCGACAAAAGGTTGAAGTAATAAAGGAGGAATCATCACTTGATGAAGATTGAGCTGTGGATCAATCGTAACTTCAAGTGTCACCCTTTCATCCAAGCGCATATTTTCTAATTCAAAATAACCTTGAATATAATCGATCTCCTCTTTTAAACTTACCTCTTCCACCATGGATAAATTGAGTGTCTTTCGAATTAGTGAGGCAAATCGCTCAAGATAGTACAGCGCTTCCTCTTCTTTATGTGCGATAATAAAGTATTGAAAAGAACTCAAAACATTAAATATAAAATGGGTATTCAATTGACTCCGAACAGAGAGCACCTTTAATTCAGCTACCTTCTTCTCATAACGCAACTGTTTATCGCGAATGACTTGTTGTCGTTTGATTCGATGTATGAGAAAATAAATGAAGCCAATAACAGCTAAGCCAAGGAGGCTAAAAAACCACCAACTATAATAAAAAGGAGGAGCAATGGTTACCACAAGCAAGGTCTCAACTTGCTCATTTCCACTATCGTAGTCGATAACTTTAATCTCAATAGGATACACTCCTGCATTTAAATAGTTCAAAGCTAGTGAAGGCTGCTCCAAGTCCATCCAGTGTTCCGTAGGCTTTACTCGATACTGAAACTTCAATTTATAGGGGTACTTTGCTCCTAATAATACAAAGTCAATAAAAATAGAGTTTTGATTGTAAGCCAAGTCTAACGTTTTGGTTGTACTGATTGCTTCTTTCTTTACATCGAGCTTTGACTCATTCACTTTAACTGCATCAATCACAAGATTATACGCGATCTTTTTAGGTTTGAAATAGGAAAGATCCAAGGTGTACAATCCAGTATCTGTTCCCAATATCAATTGATCATTGAGGACAGCACTACTCTTAACATTATAATTAGCAAGCCCTTGTTCTTTATTAAACAAAAATACTCCTTTGGGATCTATCACTGTAACCCCTTTACTAGTTCCTATAATAAGTTGATCATCAACATAATGAAGAAAAGTTATTCCATATCCTAACAGCTTCTCTTGCTCAATTTTATAACTTATTTCGGGTTGTGATCCACTAACATCTAAGCAGTAAATATCACCAAAATCGGTGGCTACAAAAAGCTCATGTTCCTTTCCTTTCGCGATAAATTTTAGCCGATTTTCAGTAAAAACACCTTCTTGATATAGGGATCTAAAGCGGTTATTTTCAAAAACATACAAGCCATCTAAAGCACCTGCTAAATACAGTTTTCCCTTTACTTCTACCATATCCACAATATCTCGAGGAACAAAAGCACCATCGGCTCTGTCGAGGTAATCATATTGAAAAGCTGCTGTATTTTTATATAGGCGCACACCACCATAAGGATCGGTTTCAATCAGTTGATTTTGAAAAAAATCAAATTGATAGGTGTGAATGCCCCAATATTTTTCAATTCCTCCTTGGGTATTCAATTGAAACAAACCAATATTTGTACTTACCCAAATTGAACGTTGGTTAGCAATAGCTTTATAAAATTGAACTTGCTCTACGGGGATGCGATGTTCAATTTCAAAAAAATTGTTCTCTCTTGTGGTAACCCCGATAAACGGTTGCTTGTACTGAAGTTGATATGCTTTGAACGTTGACTTGTCAATAGTTCGAATACTATTATTTTGGTGTGCGATACACAATCCTTTGGATCCAAAAACATAAATCGAATCTCCTAGGAGTGTAAGGGCTTCTATAGATCCAAACCGCGGATCAAAGCGCAGAGGAGAATCTAGATCTACTTGAAATAGCCCTTGTTTTTTACTACCTACATATAAAAACTTTCGTCTAGCATCGTAGGCTAAACTGTAAAGCTCTTCATTTTCAATCCCGTACTCTTCGTTGCGTTTATCAATTCCTTGTCCATTCCAAGCATAAATCCCTCCTCCTTCATTGAGTATAGTTGCCCCAACCCAGTACACTTGATCTTCTACTTGTTGAAAAAAACGCGTCCCCTTTACTTTTTTCTTTAGTGGAGGTAGCTCGTTGTCAAACTGGTGAATTTCAATCGCAAATTTCAACCCTAAAAACAAGGTTTGTCTCTCTTTGTCATAGAAAGAAGCTATAACCTCTTTTTCTTCACTCACAGAATGTAACTGGTCTTCTTCAATGCGAAACACACCATGGTTGATTGTTGTAGCAAATACCTGACTACCGATTTGATAAAAACTAGAAACAGAACTTGGCGTATCCCACGTATTTTGAGCGGGAGAAGGTATCACTTTTTTAGTTGCGATATCAATCAGGGAAATTCCCTCAGAAGTTCCAATATACAATTTAGAAGAACTAACAAACAAGCTATTGATCCGCGTTGCTGTTAATCCACTGCTTTCATTAAACAACAGCGTTTCTGTCTTTCCTCTATACAAAACGCCTTGTCCATAACTTCCAATCCAAATCCCTTGCTGATCGTCTTCAACCAGACTTGTAATATTGGTAAACCGCCGTTGAAGAGCTTCTTCATCGATAACAATTTTCCCTTGTTGACGCACACTAAGGCCTGCTCTTGATCCAATCCAAAGTATTCCCTTGCTATCCATCAACAGCACGCGTACATCATTAGCGATTAATCCATCCTCTGTTGTATAACGTTTCGTTACTGTCGACTGGGCAAAAAGAAGAGGCATGGCGAATCCAACAAGTATGAAGATCACCCATCGCATCATAGTTCAAACTCCTTCAATTTCCTCATCTTCGCAGCTGATATCAAAATATCATGCTTAATTTCTTGTTCATTAATAACGATTTCGTCTTTAAAAACAAGGCGGTTTGTTCCATTTTCGATATGTTTGACATGCTTCATATTTACGAGATACGAACGATTTACCCTGCAAAATTGAGCATGTTGTAATTTAGCTGAAACGGCTCCCAAGGTTTTCGAAACCAAGTACTTTTGATCGCGTAGATAGATTTCACAATAATTGTCATCCGCTTTACAATAGACAATTGCATCAACGGGAACTACATCGCGTTTCTGATTGTGCTTAATTAATTTGATAAAAGATTGTTGCCCTTCCTTTTCGACAAATTTGTCATAGGCAACTTGCAAATGATCAACTGCAATGGGCTTTAATAAATAGTGTAAACAAGAATATTTATTTAATACTTCTAATGCATACTGACTATAAGCGGTTGTAATCACTACTTCAAAAGAAAGAGGCGTTTGAAAGTAGTCAAACAAAGCCAAGCCGTTCTCTTTGGGCATTTGGATGTCTAAGAAAACGAGATCAGGGGTATATTGTTCAATCATTTTTACTGCTTCAGCGACCGACTTTGCCGTATAAAACACCAATTTATGTTGTAGCTTAATGCTGTGTTGTAATCGGTATTTTAAAACTTCGGCTACCTTCGTCTCGTCATCTACAAGTAGAACGACTAACTCATTCATAATATAATTCGTTGTAAGGTTGTAAGTTGTATTCATTCCGTGCGCTGCGGTTATTGAATCCTTTCAAATATAGCATTTCACTAAGAATTCCCCTATAAAAATAGAATTATTTTCAATTTGACTTTTTCACCTTTTTCAAAAACAAATTATTCATAGGGTTAATGCCCAATTGCTGAACATTCTTTCGGCTAAATCGAACCGCTTGATCGTAAAACAGAACCACAACAGGCACTTCTTCTGCAATCAAACGATCCATTTGCTGATAGCGTTGTTCTCTCTCGTTTGAATCGGTTATTTGAAAAGATTGTTCATACCATTGATCGTAAGTTGGATGGGCAAAAAAAGTATAGTTAGGACCATTCGGTGCTTTATTCTTGCTGTAAAACAAAGACAGAAAATTTTCTGCATCAGGATAATCTGCAATCCAGCTTCCTCTAAAGAAAGCGATTTTTCCCGAAGCCATCCCCTGTCTTAACGTAGCTGGTGGCATGACGTCAATCTCTACTGTTAAACCTATTTTTTGCCACTCTCTTTGCAAGTATTCCGCTATATCGAGATAACCTGCATTGGTTGATAGTGGAATGGTCACTTTAACTTGTTGATGCTCTTTTTTATAAGCCTCTACCAGAGCTTTCGCTTTGTCTATATCATACATAGAACCCGAGACAATAGTACCTTGCAAACCTTTAGGTATAATCCCTCCTACTTGAGCCGTTCCCATTCCACTTCTCAAGTGTTTCAACATTTTAACGCGATCAAAGCCTATGTTCAAGGCTTGTCGAATGCGTTTATCACCTACAGGGCTATTTTTGTCGTCCATATTAAAACCCAAATACTCTGTATTGAGGTAAGGACCGGTTTCCATTTGCACCACGTCCTGATACTTTGGTTGCAGCTCACCTTCAAGTGTGATCAAATCATCTTTATAAGAAGGATCGAGTCCAGAAATAAAATCCAAATTCCCTTGAATAAACTGTAAAAAGGCACTTTGCTTATCTGGTAAAAAGGTAATAGCAACAGATTCAAGATAAGGCAATTGAATGCCTTCAGCATCTTTTTCAAAATAGTTTGGGTTTCGCCTCAAGACCAATTTGACATTTTCTTCCCAAAACTTAAAATAAAACGGTCCAGTTCCAATGGGATGGGTTCGAAAATCGTGTTGAGGATCTTCTAGTACTTCTTGAGGAACAACAGAGGCATAACGCATGGATAGCAAGCCGAGTATAGCAGGGAAAGACTCTTTCAACTGCAAGCGAAAAACGGTATCGTTCACCGCCTGATAATGTTCTACTTTTTGCATAATCCACGCCCCAGGTGAAGCCGTTTGTGGATCCGTTAAGCGATCTAAACTATAGACAAAATCACTTGCTGTAACAGGACGAGTTTGAGCCGCTCCAAAAGCGGGATGTGGATGAAAATAGACCTCTTTACGCAAAACAAAATCATAGGTTAACCCATCAGGAGATGTAGTCCAAGACTTGGCTATATCTCCCACTAGCTGTAATTGATCATCAAGCTGAACCAATCCATTAAACAACTGATTACACGGCCATATAATCGCCATACTACGAGCAAAAGCAGGGTCTAGTGTTTGAATATTTGAATTTTCATTGTAGCGAAATACCTCACCTTTAACATTTTCCGCTGTTTTTTTTTGGCAGGAAAAAACGAGGAAGGGGATACAAAGAATTGATATATAATAAATTATTGATTTCATCAAACCGAATTTTGTACGTAAATTTGCACGCTTTGTGACAACAAAGAGTAAATATACTTCAAAGTTACTACTCATAGTAAAGAATGATTATGGAAAATAGAAAAAAAGTAGCTTTTTACACCTTGGGATGTAAGCTAAACTTTTCTGAAACCTCAACAATAGCAAGAAGTTTCGTCGATGAAGGTTTTGATCGTGTTGAATTTGAGGATGTGGCAGACATTTATGTGATCAATACGTGTTCTGTAACCGAAAATGCAGATAAACAATTCAAACAAATAGTTAAAAAAGCGCAAAAGAAAAACGACAAGGCCTTCATTGCCGCTGTTGGATGTTATGCGCAATTAAAACCGGCTGAATTAGCTCAAGTTGATGGGGTCGATTTAGTACTAGGTGCTACAGAAAAATTTAAATTGACTGATTACATCAATGACCTTTCTAAAAATGAAATGGGTCAGGTACACTCTTGTGAGATTTCAGAAGCCGATTTTTATGTAGGCTCTTATTCGATTGGAGATCGAACACGCGCCTTTTTAAAGGTACAAGATGGATGTGATTACAAATGTACGTATTGTACGATTCCTTTGGCACGTGGTATTTCTCGCAGTGACACCATGGAGAATGTCTTGAAAAACGCAGCTGAAATTTCAGCTCAAGACATTAAGGAAATTGTACTTACAGGTGTTAATATAGGGGATTATGGGAAAGGTGAATTTGGCAATAAAAAGCATGAACACACCTTTTTAGAATTGGTGCAAGCCCTCGATCAAGTTGAGGGAATTGAGCGTTTGCGTATTTCTTCTATTGAGCCGAACTTATTGAAAAATGAAACTATCGAATTTGTTTCGAAAAGTAGAACCTTTGTTCCTCATTTTCACATTCCACTACAATCGGGTAATAACGATATCTTAAAAAAGATGAAACGTCGTTATATGCGAGAATTGTATGTAGAACGCGTGGATAAAATACGCACCGTGATGCCTGATTGCTGTATCGGAGTAGATGTTATCGTTGGTTTCCCCGGCGAAACAGATGAGAAGTTTTTAGATACGTATAACTTCCTGAGTAATTTAGACATCTCTTATCTCCATGTCTTCACTTATTCAGAACGCGACAATACAGAAGCCATAGCCATGGAAGAGGTTGTTCCGATGGAAGTAAGAAACAAGAGAAGTAAAATGTTGCGCGGTTTATCCGTTAAAAAACGCCGTGCCTTTTATGAGTCACAGTTAGGTAACGAAAAAACGGTTTTATTTGAAAGTGAAAATAAAGAAGGGTACATTCACGGTTTTACAGAGAACTACGTCAAAGTAAAAACCCCTTGGGATCCTGCTTTAGTCAATACATTACACCCTATTAAACTAACGAAAATTGACGACGACGGTATCGTTCGATTTGATTTTATAGCGTAAATCAAAAAGCCTGTTTGAGACTAATTTCAAACAGGCTTTTTCTTTTTTATCACCCTACTTAGGGGTATGCTGTGTGTGTTATAAGTGGTTTTTTAAATCTCACAGGATTAAATTCTTATCCCTGGAGGAAGCATTTCTTTGTATGTAGGATTTTTCCTAAAAAAAGAAACAATTTTTGGATGCGTAGGAACGACTCTTAATCTTTTTTCTCTAACGATATCGAGTACTCCTTTAAGAAAATCGATCGATTGCGCTTGTACACCCTCTTCGAAGCCTTTTAATTTAGTAAGAAAGATTTTTCTCTCTTGAAGTGAATACTCCACGCTGAGCAATCCCTGATCGGTTTCAAGCTCGAACTGGCGAAGCAATTCATTGTCTTTAATTTCCATTATACTAAAATTTTATATTTTCGTGTTATGATGAACCTCCTTTTCATAGCAATAAAAAAAGAACGGTGGTCGAAGACCCCAATTCATAACAATTACAACGTAAAAAAACTTTTAGATTGTTTATACTGCGAATCAACTAGTTTTATCGCTATATTTATCAAAGTTCGTCATTTTTTTCCAAACCACCCCTATTAAGTATGTTAATTTATTTAAAATGAACAAAATACCGATTTATTTCTTCCCAGGAATGTCCTCTACTTCGCTAATTTTTGAACGATTAGTTTGGGATACTTCGCGTTTTGAATTGCATTTTTTAGAATGGCTACCTTGCGAAAAAAAGGAAGATTTAATCGCGTACACCCAAAAATACATTCCACTGATTCAACAGAAAAATCCTATCTTAGTAGGCGTATCCTTTGGCGGAATTATTGCACAAGAATTAGCCAAGCTCATTGACGTTCAAAAAATCATCATTATTTCAAGTGTACGTTCGAATCGAGAATTTCCCAAGCGTTTTAAATGGGCCAAATACACGAAGCTCTACAAGTTAGTACCTACTAGCGGTGTTGAGTTCTTCCTTCATCTGATCGCACGTTATGGCAATGACAAACAAAAGAAACGCGTAGAACTCTACAATCGCTATTTATCGATTCGAGATCCACACTATTTAAATTGGTGTATTCGAACCGTTCTAAACTGGGATCAAAAAGAAAACTTGGAAGGAGTCGTTCACATTCACGGAACAAAAGATGAAGTATTTCCATTCAAGAACATTCGAAACGCAATAGAAGTAAAAGACGGTACACATGCCATGATCTTACTAAAATACAGATGGTTTAATCAAAATCTACAAAAAATTATATTAAACACTATAAATGAAAAAGAACCTTAAAAATGTACTCTACACAACAGCAGTTGTAGGTGTAGCATCTACGTTTATTTTTGCATCCTCACAGGGAACAAGCAACAATACGGTAGAACAGAAAGATCCGACAGATCACCATGTTTCCTTGCCATCCAAAGCAAATTTTGCCGGTGAGCGAGCTCCGCTCGAAATCATTGATGTCAAAGAGCGTTTTGACCGTGAGATGATTATCAACGCCAATTTACATTCCTCAACGACTTTGGTTATTAAAAGAGCAGAGCGCTACTTCCCTATTATAGAGCCTATTCTGAAAAAAAACGATATTCCCGACGATTTTAAATACCTTTGTGTAATCGAAAGTACGCTTTCCAATGTAGTTTCGTCTGCTGGAGCTTCTGGCTTTTGGCAGTTTATGAAAGGAACGGCTGGAGAATACAACCTTACAGTAGACGATACAGTAGATGAACGTTACCACCTAGAGAAAGCAACAGAAGCTGCTTGTCGATACTTTAAAGACGCCAAAGCTAAATTTGGTTCATGGACTATGGTTGCCGCTGCTTACAATAGAGGAATGGCTGGCATGACAAAAGCAATGAATTCTCAATATGTAGACAACTATTACGATTTGTTTTTAAATCAAGAAACTTCGCGTTATGTTTTCAGAATACTTGCGATGAAAGAAATCATGTCGAATCCACAGCTATACGGGTATGACATCCCAAAGGCTGATAAATATCAACCGATCCCCATGCGCTATATTACGGTAAGTAACGATATTGAAGATTTACCTATGTTTGCCATTGAACAAGGATCAAACTACAAGTTGTTGAAATTACACAACCCGTGGCTAGTCAACACCAATCTTAAAACAAAAGGTAAAACGTATACGATCGAGCTACCGCGCTAGATCAAAAAATAGCCTAATTCTCACAACAGGATTAGGCTATTCTTTTTCACTTCCTTTGATCATCCAAATGATTTTATATCTTTGCGCCCCATACAAAACTGACAATGGATAAAGAGACTTATATCAAAACAGCCCTAGAAACAATTAAAGCCAAGAACTTTCAAGTTCCTTTTGAGTTAGCTCCTGGGAGTGTTATCACCAATCTAGACCAATACTTAAACAGTTTAAAAACGTCTTATTTACAAGCCAAAGACCCGAGAATTGAACAATTATTTCTCGATAAAATAGAGCATTTGCTCCAATTATAGATAAGGTTTTAAAAAGGAGACAATCAAAGCCATAGTTTGCTCCTTTTGTTCTTTATGTGGGATATGTCCTACTTGTTCAAATACGTATTTTTCAGCAATTCCACTCACCTGTGTAATAGTTTCCTCCACCTGTGCTAAGGTGCCATATTCGTCCAAATCACCTTGTAAAAATAGTAAAGGAGAGGTAATTCGATACAATTCAGGCACCATCGTCCAGTCGCGATACGCAGGATCTAACCAAATATCAAACCAAGCATAACACAATTTTTCTACGCGTTCTCCGTGATATTTTGCCAATCGATGTCTTAAATCTGTTTCTTCATAGGCTTTTTTAGCATCCAAAACACCCCTTAAGGTTACCTCTTCGACAAAAACATGACCGGCTTCAATCACCATAGCTGCTGTATATTCTGGATACAAAATCCCATACCATAAGGCGATGGATGCTCCATCACTATGCCCAAATACCGCAATCTTTTCCAATTGCAACACCTTGCGCAACTCCTCCAAAAACACACCTTCTTGTTCTAAGTAATTTCGTTCTCGGACAGCTGTTTGCATCGGCTGAGATTTTCCATAGCCCACGCGATCGTATACCATAACATTACACTGCAATTGCTCAGCTAACAAGCGAGGCCAATCACGCCATAACTCAACACTTCCTAACGAATCGTGTAATAAAACTAAAGTTGTCGCTGTCTTTGGGGTATCATGGGTATATAAATGTACAAATACGGCTTGCTCGTTCACTTGAACGATTTGCGCTGTCAATCGAATCATTGTTTATTAGCTTTTCTCAAAAATAAGGCTTTTATTGAAAATACGGTCCGTTTTATCTCCAAAACCACCCTTGTTTTTGTCGAGTATTAGGTAAACATTCTTTATACCACTATCTTAGTCTTTTATATATTCTAGTTATAATGAAAAACCTACTTGTTTTGCTGTTTTGTATCAGCAGTGTATGTTACACAAAAGCGCAAGCGCCAAATGCTTCAACCCAATTCATCGAAAACCTCGCAGAACACTGCGGAAAAGCATACAAAGGATCTATCGTTTCTTCCCCTATCCCTGCTGATTTTGACAACAAAGAACTAATCATGTATGTCTCTGCTTGCGATAAACGCGAGGTGAAAATTGCTTTTTTTGTTGGAGATGATCTATCGCGCACCTGGGTTTTTACACTGAAGGGAGATCGAGTTGAACTCAAACACGACCACCGTCAAACGAATGGAAAACCTGATGAAATAACCATGTATGGCGGTACAACCACCAATACGGGTACAGCCCATATTCAATACTTTCCCGCCGATCAAGAAACTACCGCCAGTATACCTGCCGCTGCCGCTAATCTATGGTGGGTAACCATTGACAACAAAGAATACAGCTACAACTTACAACGGGCAGGAGCTAAAACCAGCTTTAATGTAGTGTTTGACCTAACAAAACCGTTTGTAACAGATAAAAGAGCTTGGTAGTTGGTTAACGGTTAACAGAAAATACTCAATGATAAAAATGCTTTTTCTTAGTTTTTTGCTGATTTGTAAACTTTTTACTTTTTTGACCATCTCTTCGCTTAAAGCAAGTACCTTCTTATTTCAGAAAAATCTTCAACTCATCTCAACATCTCAACACCTATAAACTAAATCGACACAATAATTTCTTCCCGTTCAAAACGCGATTTAGGCAAAACCGTTGGATGCATAGCATCGCTACTATCAGCATAGCCCACTGTAACGGCAAATAAAGGAGCATATCCTTCTTGCTGTAAAATTTCTTGATACGCTTGGCGATTAATTCCTTCCATTGGTGTTGCATCTAATCCAAGGCTCATACAAGCAGATAAAAAATAACCAAGAGAAAGATACACTTGATTTTCCATCCACGATTTTGTTGCTTGATCACCACGTGATCTAACTAGAGGTTCATAGAATCCCTTTACCCATGCTTCAGGTAAAATAGCAATATTGCGCTGTTCAAAGTGTTCAATATCTTCCATTACGCTAAATACAACGACTAATCCAACTGCATTGATGGAATTTTCATTGGTATAAGACTGTGCGGCTAATTGTCCAGATTTCGTTTGGATATCCATTCACTCGTTTTTTATCACTTCTAGACGAACCGACGAATTTAACCAAAGATAGATCTACCTATTTACCTATTGTTACAGATCCGACAAATAGAAGCACAGATTACATCTAGTTCATTAATCTAACTAGACGAGATTAAACACACGTTGTCCAAACTTTTAAGATACTGTGATCCACATCAAAAAACAAAGGATCACACGGTATCGTTGGCATTGAAATCAAAAAAAAAGCAAGTAAAGATTATTACACACCTGTTTTTGACAAAAATAGACACACTGTTCTTTGAAAAAACACCTCTTTTGGAATTGGTATTTATTATTATTAATTTTACATAAAATATTTAAAAAATTTCACAATGAATACAAAAAAACAATTATTTTATTCTTATGCTTATTAGGATTTTCTTGTAATCAGGATAATTCTTTGGATCCTAAAAATAACTTTACCCACAATAGTACAAAAAATCATTTGAATAAAGATTATGAAACTATTAGACTAGCTATTTATAAAAATATAAAAGAAAATTGGGATAAGAATTTAGAAGAAGTTGAAAAATATACTTTGGAAGCTTTTAACAAAAATGAAAATTTTGTAAGAACACAAAAAGTAAATAATAATGAAACTATTACAATCAACATTACCTATAAATTTAATTATTCTAAGCAAGTATCATCTCTATTGTCAGAATTATATAGTAAGATTTACAACAGCTCTTTAGATAATTTAAAAAGTACTTTTCTTGACCAAAAGAACCGTATGCTTACACACAAAAATTTGACAAAGGAAGATTATGAAATTTTATACCCTATTTATGCATCATTTGAGGCAAATATAGATTTCATATTATCTAAATATGAAGAAATAGAAGTTGCTAATAAAAATTCTCTTACAGCATTTGCTCTTACTGGTGATAAACAGAACAAAAAAAGTTGGCTTGATTGCATGCTTGAAGAACAAGGAAACAATATTGGTAGAGGTATCGCAGGAGGCGCTATTACAGGAGCAATAGGAGGTGCTTATACTGGCGCAACAGGAGGAACTGTGGTTTTACCATTAGTTGGTACGGCAACAGGAGCTGTTGGAGGTGGAGTTCTAGGAGGGGCCTTAGGAGCAGGTTCAGGTGGTATGCTTGCTTTTGCATTTGCGAGTATCGACTGTTTTACTAGGACGAGCAAAGGAAGTGGTAATTCTGACACAAGTTGCGCAATAACAATTCCGTATGATCCAAATGACCCTAGATTTAAAGGAGTAAATCCCATCAAACCAGCTCTAGATCATCATGGTAATGGTTTATACAAAGAAGAAACTTTTAAGGAACTTAAGAATAACCTAGAAGAATTACAAGAAGTATCTACAACGAGTAACGTAATTATAATTTTAAATTAAACATATAATGAAAAAAAAAATTATGCTCTTAATAGCAACTTTATTGTTTACGTTTATATATTACTTTAAAGGTAATATTTATACACTATGGTCTACAAAAAGCTATTTTTATAAAGATTATATGTTTTATGTGGCTTTGCTAATGGCTTTTTTATTTAGTTTGATCTTTACAAGATTCGTAAGATTTGAAAAAAAAACACCCAATAAATAAGTTTTTATTGGATCAAGCGCAAAAGTTGGGGAGGAAGTTGTAAAATAATATATTTGCATCATGATGGATAGCAAAGAAATACTA
>NZ_JBMVQP010000010.1:0-105212 GCF_050522425.1 Myroides sp. C6-3
TTAGCTCAGCTGGTTCAGAGCACCTCGTTTACACCGAGGGGGTCGGGGGTTCGAATCCCTCATCGCCCACAATATTTTAAATAAAAGTTAATTCGGGCGATTAGCTCAGCTGGTTCAGAGCACCTCGTTTACACCGAGGGGGTCGGGGGTTCGAATCCCTCATCGCCCACAATATTTAAATTGCATACAATTCGGGCGATTAGCTCAGCTGGTTCAGAGCATCTCGTTTACACCGAGAGGGTCGGGGGTTCGAATCCCTCATCGCCCACAATAAAAAAGCCTATTCATTGCGAATAGGCTTTTTTTATTTATATCATTTAATCCATTAACCTTTCCTAATTAATTGAATGTCGGGATTGATTTTTACCAAGGCATCAGTGAGTGTGTCATTGTTGACAGGTGCTAGATAAATTTCGTCATAGGTATTGTATTTGATAACCATGCCTCTGGTTGATAATGCAGGTTTTAATCCGACCCATAAAGTCTTGTCTAATTGTATCTCGTTGATGCGAGTGATGTCTATTTTTCCGCGAATAAAAGCAGATCGATAATGCAGGTGATGGTCTTGAATCCAATAGGAAGTAGAAAAGTAAACCCAAAGCAATAACAAAAAGGGCAAACTACCTAGAACAAAATCAAACCAGTGGTGTTTTAGGCTACCTTCATGGGTGAAAAAAATAATTGCGGGAATCATACTCGCGACAATCGGATATATAAGGAACCCTTTTTTCTTTGCTGGAATTTTTTTCATCGTCAATTTGATTACGTTCAAGTTAAATATAGATAAAAAGAAGAAAAGAGCATAACTTAAGGTAAAAAAAAGACTTAGTTCGAATACTAAGTCTTTCTTATTGACTATTTTTTAAACCAGGAGTTAATCATCGAGGTTTCTCATTAATTGTATAATATGTGGATTGGTTATTAAAAGGAAGTACTCTTTCAGTAGTACAATCGTACATTTAGGACAATCAGCTAAAACGCCAGGGTGATCCGGTGTGTCTAAAGGCAAAGGGTTAGGATCATAAGATGTTGCAGTAGCTGTATTAAACTTGAAATCAGATCCTGTTACAGTAGCAATGTTATACACTGCATTTCGCTCTATATCTTCTTCTTTTAGGGTGTAAATCGCTTGATAGGTCCAGGTTTCTGTAAGATCGAGTAAACCGTCGTTGTTGGTGTCTCCACTCATGTAGGTAGGCGTAGGAAGATCTGTTAAACGATCATCTGTAATTAGAATTCTTCGCAAAGGAACATTCCCTGTGTTTTTTACTTTAAACGTATAGGTGATGGTTTCTCCAATACTTGCATAGCCTTCATTCTCACTTGTTTCGTTGAATTCTCCTGTTTTTGTTAGGGTTAATGCAGGTTTAGGATTAGCATTTCCTCCCGTTTCAGAACAGATACCTTCAATCTCTTGTTTTAGTCCTGGAGGCCACATGTCTTGACAAGCCGAAGCATTGGTACATAAGTTTGCATTTCCTGGTAATACGTGGGCCAAACCAGCTAAGGCAAACCAATTGACAAATTCTGAGTCAGATAATTTTGCGCCAGGTGTACCTGCAGCAGGAGCGCGATTGACTACATTGGCGTTAACATCTCCAATACCGACATAGTTTACCATCGGGTAATGAAGGGAACCAATAGATAGGGTAGCGCAAACATTGATATTGGCCCCATCCCCTAAATTAAATTGTGCTTTACCTGGGATATCTGCGTTTCCGCTAGAAGGGTCAAGTTGGCTGATGGATCCATTAACGCTAAAAAAACTAAAATTTCCTACATTGATAATCGCGTCCTTTTGACTCGCTAATTTCCCAATATTTACCGCTCCTTTGAAGAAAAAACCAGCATGGTCACAGATGTTGATTTCTCCTCCCTCCATGTGCATGGTGCCTCCAGCTTGAAGAACTACACCTGTAGGAATGTATAATTTTGCACCAGCTTCTATGGTAAGACCTTCTCCTATTAAGGTTGTGTTTTCGGTTATGTGATACGATTTTCCAGCTTCTAATATCGATCTAGTTGGAGTAAGTAAAATTGAGTTTGGTGGAATCGTACAATTCACTGGAGCAGCTTTTCCTTCGTAAGCCAATAGCAAAACGAAGAGCAAGGAGAGTAGATGTTTAAGTAATACCTGATTTTTTTTGTTTTTCATAGCGTTGTTATTTAGGGTTACAGTACTCGAAAGGAGAGGGGATGTAATTGGAATAGGTATAAAAGAATCACAAAGAGGAAGAGTGGTATTTTACATATTGAGGGGACTATTTATTATTTTTTACTTTTTTTAGTAATGTTTAAGGTTGAAAAAAATAGCTCTCCTCTGTTGTGATGCTAATGCATGCAAAAATGCCTAAAAAAGGAAGGATAATCTTTTCAAAAAAAGTTGTAAAATCTTTCTAATTATTTGGTAACAGGTCTTTGTTTGATGATTTTCAATATGTTGAGGTGTTTTTTTTGTAGAATTTTTTTTCACCTTACTCTTGAAGGTTTTTTTAACATTTAGAAACAAAAGAATAGCAGTTAATTTGAATAAAATAACGCAAGAAAGAGAAAGAAACGCAAAGAGAAAGAAACGCAAAGAGAATTTGAGATGGTTTTGTGGAAATTAAGTTAAATCAGTTTAAATCGGGTGTATTAAGGTAATTGTGTTAAGGAGTAAACTGATCTTCCATGCGTGCAAGCAAGTAGGTGAATAATAGATTTTAAAAAGTCTGAAATTCTTTCTTAATTTGCATATTTGATTTGAATAGGAACAATTCACTGCATAATTTTAGCATAGTATAAGCTTTGCAGTGAGCAGGGGGATTGAAACATCCGAAAGGATGTCAGTATTGTATGATAAACGAAATATTGGATGAAGAAAAGTAAAAAAAGAGGGATTTTTATTGCTCTTCTCATGTGTACCTTGGCACAAGCACAAGGGAGTAAATCGGAAATGATTTTGTCAAGTATTCTCACAGAAGTGAGATCTACCAATAAAGAAAGAGCTTTTTTCTTGGTGGACTCAATTTATAAAAATGACGTAGATATTCAGGTCAAAATACACGCTTTGTTTATTCATGCTTATCTCTATCACGATGAGTTTAATATTCCCACTTCTTTGCAATATGCTTTTCAAGCGATTGACTTAGCAGAGAAAAATAAAAGCTATAAATGGTTAAATCGATTATATGGTTTCGTTGGTGCAGAATATAGTCGTTTGGGGCTTTTTAATGAAGCTAAGTTGTATTTTGATAAGATTGAAACTGTAATTCCACTTGTTTCGGATGAACACGATCGCAATTTTTCTTATTTTTATTACTACCATTTATTGTCTGCTAGCTATTACGAGCAAAAGAACTACGATGAGGCACTACTCAGTATTCAACGTGCAGAGAGTTATATTTCCAAAATAGGGGATCTTTTGGTTCACTACAATCACTATATGTGTTCAATAGAGCAAAATAAAGGGATTAATTACTTGGAACTGAAGCAATATGACAAGGCGGAAAAAGCCTACGAAGCAGGGTATGACTATATTATGAAAGAAGAGCATATCGAAGATTACCTTGCTTTGGGCTACATTTATGCCGGACTAGCCAAACTCTATGTGTTGCAACAGAAACCGATTAGTGCTGATCAAATACTAGACTATTATCACAAAGGCTTGTATATTGCAATAGCTAATGATAATCGTGATCTCAAGGAAATTTGCTACGATTACCTAAGAGAATATTATGAATCGGTGGAGGATTGGAAAAATTACAGTAAATACAATAAATTGTATTTGAGTGAACGACAAGAAAAAGAAGCGTTTAGAACAAAAACAGTCAATGAATTATTAGAACAACAACACATTGTCAAAGATGAAATTACAACTAAAAATAAAAAATATTTAGTTGTAATTGTCTCCTTTTTAGTTGTTTTATTAGTCGCCCCAGGAATCTATTTTTTAGTAAAGCGACAAAGAAAATCCAACAAAAAAGAACAAGAACTGCATTCTACTGCTTTTTTACAAAAATTTGTACAAGGGAAAGTCAGTGACCTCGCTTCTTTTTTTCCAGGAGTGAATTGGTGCACTAGCTCCTATAAAGAAGAAGATCAAGCAACCATAGAAGCCTTGATGAGGTTTGAACAGGAAAAAGGTTTTGTTGATAGTACAATGACTCTTGAAACCCTAGCTAATCATTGTCATACTACCACAGAAGAATTAACCAAGATCTTACAGCAACAAAAACAAGTCGAGTTTAAAGTGTATCTTACCCAATGGAGACTGTTCGAAAGTGTGAAACTCATGCGTTTCGAAAAGGAATATAGAGATTACAAAATTAGTCACTTAGCAGAGGTTGTTGGTTTTGGTTCTCATAGTAGTTTTTCTATAGAGTTTAAAAAGAATATTGGCGTAAATCCCTCGTTTTTTATTCAGTATTTAGAGGAAATAGAAAAAAAATAAATGCTCTTGATGTAAATGTTTACGATACAAAATCTCATTACCGTTTTTTTGCTCACCATACTTTGTGTTGTTAATGTAATTTCGCTTGTTTTGGATGGCAAGATTAACGCTTTAAAAATAGACGATAGAAGTAGGAAACGACAGTTTATCTCGTTAATGCTGTTGTTTTCTTGCCTACAATTACTTGTGCTTATTGGACAGAGTGAAAGCATCCGTATTCATATTAGTATTGCTTTTTTGTTTTTGTTTTGGCCTAGTTTTTACTTTAGTTTTATAGACTCTGACTCAAGTGCGAAACGCGCAAAAGTTTATGTAGCTAAGTTCTATTTTTCATATGTCTTTGCGGTATTGACCTTGATTGATTTCTTTGTTTATGATCTTTATACCAACGGAAATGATTTTTTATTCTTAGGGGTGCTCTTTTTTTTATGTGTTACACTGTTGTATTATAGTTCTTTAGTTGTAATTGCTTGGCGAACTATACAAGGAAATAAAAAGTGCTTTTCACTACTTTTTATTAGTGCTTTTCTCTTGACCATGGGTATGGTCCTTGTGGCTTTCTTGAACATGTTGAAAGAAGTAATAACTGTAGATGTATGCTTTTTTGCGCTAGTCCTTCTGCTATTTAGTTTGGTTTTTCTGAAAGAAAATATCGATAAACTTCAAGCTGTTGTACCGAGTAGTCATCAAAGTGAGGATTCTCCATGGCTTAAATTAGATGCTCAATATCTAGAGAAAAAAGAAAAACAATTGGCAACTAAATATGTTAAATCAACTGTAGATCCTCAACGCTCGAAAAAAATCGGAGACTCTTTGGTTCAACTACCTGTGAATTATTTCTTTGATTCTACTTTAACACTTGAAAAATTAGCCAATACCTTAGACGCTAGTAAATTTGAAGTAAGCCATTTGTTCTCTACTCAATTTCACACTAATTTTAATCAATATGTCAATGAAATACGAGTGTTAAGGGCACAAGAATTATTGGTGCATCAAGACTATGCTCATTTGTCAGTAAAAGATATCGGATTGGAGGTAGGCTTTAGTTCAACAACTTCTTTTTATCGCGCGTTTAAAGAAAGACACGCTTTACCTCCTCAAGAGTATAGAAGAAAAGAAAATAAATAAAATATGGAGATATTCTCTTTAGTAACAGGGATTTGTTCCATCCGTTTAGGGTGATTTTTTTGCTGATTGTATAGGTGTCTTGTCGTGTTTATCCTGTAAAAGAATAATTAGACCAAAATAAAATGATAAAACCTATTCCTTTGGGTATAAATTTTCTTTTTTTCTATTTTATTCATGATAAAATAAGAATTATCTTTGCCTATTAAATTTTGTTAATGATGTTGAATCAGATTTTAACTCCTCAGATTATAAAAGCAACCCAAGAGTTGTATGATGTAGTAATTGATAAAGTTGAATATCAAGTGACTCGAAAAGAGTTTGAGGGGGATATTACAGTTGTTATTTTTCCATTTTTAAAACAGATTAAGGGAAATCCTATTGAAATAGGAACTAAAATCGGTGAATATTTAGTTGAAAACACAACTGAAATAGAGCGGTTTAATGTTGTAAAAGGCTTTTTGAATTTGGTAGTCTCAGAAGCGTACTATTTATCTTCTTTTATAGAGATGAATAAAGAAACTCATTTTGGCTATCGAACACCACAAGCTGACGACAAAGCGGTATTAGTAGAATACTCCTCTCCTAATACGAACAAACCTTTACATTTAGGCCACGTTCGAAATAATTTACTAGGGTTTTCAGTCGCTGAAATTTTGAAAGCAGCTGGAAAGAAAGTATATAAAACACAAATTATCAACGATAGAGGAATCCATATTTGCAAGTCGATGTTGGCTTGGCAAAGATTTGGAAATGGAGAAACTCCTGAATCAACAGGGTTAAAAGGTGATAAGTTAGTCGGAAACTACTATGTCAAATTTGACGTAGAATACAAAGCGCAGATCAAAGATTTGATGGCGAACGGAATGACGGAAGATCAAGCGAAAGTAGAAGCACCGATCATGAAAGAAGCCAAACAAATGTTACTCGATTGGGAAGCTGGGAAACCAGAAGTACTTGATTTGTGGAAAAAGATGAATCAATGGGTATACGATGGATTTGCGGTATCTTATTCAAATTTGGGTATTGATTTCAACAAAAACTATTATGAGAGTGATACGTATTTGTTGGGAAAAGACGTGGTGGAAGAAGGATTGACACGTGGCGTTTTCTTTAAAAAAGAAGATAATTCGGTATGGATTGACTTAACAGATGAGGGACTAGATGAAAAATTGGTCCTTAGAGGTGATGGTACATCAGTCTATATGACCCAAGATATTGGAACGGCTATTCAACGTGTGAAAGATTTTCCTGATATCGGAGGAATGGTGTATACGGTTGGAAATGAACAGGATTATCATTTTAAAGTATTGTTCTTAATTTTAAAACGCTTAGGTTTTGAGTGGGCAGATAGCTTATATCACTTGTCTTACGGGATGGTTGATTTGCCTTCCGGTAAGATGAAGAGTAGAGAGGGAACTGTTGTTGATGCGGATGAGTTAATGGAAGAAATGACCAATACGGCACGTACAATTTCTGAAGACCTAGGTAAACTAGAAGGATACTCTGAAGAAGAGAAAGAAAAATTGTACAATACCATTGGTTTAGGTGCGCTGAAATACTACATTTTAAAAGTAGATCCGAAGAAAAGAATCTTGTTTAATCCTGAAGAATCAGTTGATTTTGCTGGAAATACAGGACCGTTTATACAATATACCTATGCGCGTATTCAGTCAATTTTGCGTCGTGCAGATTTTGATCTAACAACGGCTATTACAGCAATTGCTTTGGATCCTAAGGAAAAAGAAATCATCAAGTTATTAGAAGATTTCCCTGAGGTAATTCAAAATGCTGCAAAATCACATAGTCCTGCATTAATTGCAAATTATGTGTATGATCTAGTGAAAGAATACAATTCATTCTATCAATCGGTTTCTATTCTTGGAGAAGAAGACCTAACGTTGAAAACGTTTAGAGTACAATTATCTCAAAAAGTTGGTTTGGTGATCCAAGACGCATTCTCCTTGTTGGGAATTGCGGTGCCAAATCGTATGTAATTTCGTTCTTTGTGAAAGTAGTAAAATCATACATGATACAGTCATTAGCCATTGTTATATTGGCTAGTGGCTTTTTTTTATTCTTTAAGGCTAATTTGCCTCAAAAGATTTTTTCTGAAGTAAAACCAAAAGCAAGCAATGTTGTAATTGACAGCTTGTTACTGGAGGCAATTGAAGAAGAAAAAGTAGCGCTTACGCAAGAAAAAGAAACTATACCAACGGAAGTAGACGAGAAAGAGGAGGAAAAAGAAAACGAAGGGGAAGTATTAATCATTCAAGAAGAAGATCTGTTTTCCAATGAAAATGAGGCAGGTTTTAAGGGAATGGTATTCTTAGATTATTTCTTTGGGCGTTTATACCAGTTGGAAACACAAAGTCAAGGACGTGTTAGAATTGCGTATTACGGAGATTCGATGACAGATGGGGATATGATCGTACAAGATTTGCGCAAAAGTTACCAAGATAAATACGGAGGCTCAGGCGTAGGTTTTGTTCAGATTACTTCTGAATCTGCTCAGTCTCGCGGATCGGTTACCCATAAATTCTCGTCGAATTGGAAGGTACAATCGTACCTCAATATAAAAAGACCGCGACAGCCGTTTGGTGTTGGTGGTCAAGTGTTCTTTGTGAAAGATACAGTAAAACCAACCTGGGTGAGCTATCAAGCAGGGAATATTCGAAATATGACAACGCTCAATACACCAACACTTTATTTTGGTCGTTCGGCTAATACAAGAGGAGTAGTTGAGGTTATCACCAATAAGGATACGCTGCGAAAAACACTACAAGCTTATCAAGCTTTGAACAAAGTTAAATTGAACAATGGAGCTGTCAGACAATTGAAGTTGCAATTTGTACAAGCGGATTCCATTCCTTTATACGGTATTGATTTCAGTAGTGCGACTGGGGTTCAAGTTGATAACTATTCGAGTCGTGGAAACTCAGGATTGCCCTTGTCTCTATTTAATGTTAGTGTAATGCAAAAGTTCCAAAAAGAATTAGATTACAGCTTGATCATTTTACACTATGGAACAAATGTGTTAAATTATGGGTCTTATAACTACAGTTGGTATACCAAACAGATGAAGAATGTCGTTAATCATTTAAGGCAATGTTTTCCTAAAGCTTCTATTTTAGTTATTTCAACTGCAGATAAATCGACGAAATACAATTTGACGATGGAAACAGACTCTGCCGTAACACCTTTGATGCGTGCGCAACGCAAATATGCGATGGAGGCAAAAACAGGTTTTTTCAATTTGTATGAAGCGATGGGAGGCAAAGGATCTATGGTTCAATGGGTAGAAGAATCTCCAACGAAAGCAAACAAAGATTATACGCACTTTAACTTTAGAGGAGCGCAAGCGGTATCTTCTCTCATTTTTAAACAGTTAGAGGAAGGATATGCGACTTTTAAAGCAGAGAAAGGAAAAGAGGAAGGGCAATCAGGAGTCAAACCTAAAGAGCGTACTGAGCATACAAATAAAGTTCAAAAAGAAATAGATACAGTATCCAATGATAAGATGGAATAGCGTTGTGGCGTCCCTACTGTTTTTATGGAGTGTGGGAGTCTTTGCTCAAGGGAAGCAGCAAAATCAAACAATAGCCGAAGAAACTCACCAAGAAAATAGGGAAGGAATTCACGGGGAAGTTAGTGATGGACTTCGTGAAGAAATTAATGCATACGACCAGGTAAACGATAGTTTAAGTGAGGCGTATAAGAATCTTATTTACTATCCAGAACAGCTGAAACACTTTTTTACGAGCCTTAAGGATTTAAGCGAAGGAAAGAGAAGAAAGGTAAATATTGTGCATATTGGAGATTCTCATATTCAAGCGGATTTCTTTAGTGGAAGAGTGCGCAGCTTGATTCAAGAGCAATTTGGAAATGGAGGCTTAGGTTTTACCTTTCCTTATCAATTAGCGCGTACGAATAGCAATAACTACGTCCGTTATTCCAGCAATTCAACTTGGGAAAATAGACGCAACATATACCCCGTCAATGGAGCTAAAGTTGGATTGAGTGGAATTGCTTTGTCGTCGTCTGCCAAAGATGCGGTAATTAAAGTGGATTTAAGAGAAAGTAAATACGCTTTTACGAGAGTAAAACTATTTACACCTACCAATGAAGTAGTGTATCGTGTAGGAACAACAGATCGCGAATTAAATTTGGCTAGTACCGCAGTAGCTAAAACTAGTGCGCATAAGATTAAGTCAGGTGAGTCGTTATCGGGTATTGCCAAGAAATACAATACTTCAGTTGCTAAGTTAAAGCAACTAAATAAGTTAAAGTCTGTCAATATCCAAGCAGGAAAGACATTAGCTGTACCAGGAACACAAGTAGAGCCTACGACAATTGCAACTTCTGTTTTTCATCCTGTAAACTTTAGTAAAGAAAAGAATTTCTTAGCTTTTGATTTCCCCAATGCAACGCAACAGTTTTATTTGTATCCTGTGCAACACGCGGATCAATATGATGTAAATGGCATTGTGTTGGAAAATGATCAGGCGGGAATTTTATACCACACGATAGGTGTCAATGGAGCGCGTTACTCTGATTACAACAAATATCCTTTATTCTTCAGCCAATTGGAAGGATTAGAGGCTGATTTGATTATTGTATCTTTAGGAACAAATGAGGCTTTTGACCGAATGGATGGGGAAAACTTTAAGTCAGAAATCAATCGATTTTTAAAAGAAGTGAAAGATCGAAATCCACAAGCTTCTATTTTAGTAACTTCACCGCCGCCAAGCTATTTTTCTAAAGGTGTTCCCAATACGGTTGCAAGTACATTAGCCAATGAGATTATCATCAATGGCATTGATCAGAAATACGCGATTTGGGATATGTATTACAATTTAGGTGGAACATTAGGCTTGCCGTACCTTATAGAAGAACAGTTGTTGTCTAAAGATTTAGTACATTATACAATCAAAGGTTATGAGTATACAGGAACCTTGTTTTATGAAGGATTGATGCAAGTCTATCAGAATTATTTTACAACAGAAATTGAACAGACAAATGAGTCTATTTAACATAGAATTGCCCAATGTAACCCTAGATGACGTCATCCATTGGTTTACATTTAACCCTAAAGAACCGCTGTTGTTTAACTCGGGATTGTTCTTAGGGATGTTTATTGTGTTCTACTTGATCTATATCGGTTTACGAAAAACTTTTCATGCGCGTTTGTTGTATGTCGTGCTGTTTTCTTTGTTTTTCTACTATAAATCGAGTGGACTCTATCTTTTTATTTTGATTGGATCCTCCTTGATGGATTATACCTTCGCTAATACGATACACCACAGCACGAACGAAGTGAAAAAGAGGATGCTCTTAACACTCAGTGTGGTTTTAAATCTAGGGTTGTTAGGGTATTTTAAGTATACGAATTTCTTTTTGGATGGAGTTAATTTCTTCGCAGACACCAAACTCCATCTGGATGATATTATCCTACCAGTAGGTATTTCATTTTATACTTTTCAATCCATTAGCTATATCATTGAAATCTATCGCAAGGAAATAGAACCCACTAAGAATTTCTTAGATTATTTGTTTTTCATTTCCTTTTTTCCTCAGTTGGTCGCTGGACCTATTGTACGGGCGAAAGACTTTATTCCGCAGATTTATTCGAACTTATTAGTTACACGGGATCAAGTAAATGAAGGAATGCTTTTAATCATTGGGGGTGTTCTGAAAAAGGCTGTGATTTCAGATTATATCTCGATTAACTTTGTGGATCGCGTTTTTGATGCGCCTAATAGCTACACCGCCTTTGAGAATTTAATGGCAACTTATGGCTATGCGATTCAGATTTACTGTGATTTTTCTGGGTATTCGGATATGGCAATTGGAATTGCTTTGCTCTTGGGGTATCGATTGCCGATGAACTTTAATGTACCTTATCAATCAACTTCCATTACTGAGTTTTGGAGAAGATGGCATATTTCATTGTCCACGTGGTTGAAAGATTTTCTCTATATTTCTGTAGGAGGGAATAGAAAGGGAACTTTTGGAGGGTACTTCTTCCCGGGGTTGTTTTTTATAGGCATTATTGGATGGGGAATTTACAGCTATAAGACCAGTATTTATCCGTTACTTATCAGTGTATTAGCACTTGTTGTGTTTCTGTTGACGATTGCCTTTTCTAAAACAAGAGAGAAAAGTGTATTTACCAATTTTAACTTGTTGACGACAATGTTGTTAGGAGGACTTTGGCATGGGGCTAGTTTGCGCTTTATTGTTTGGGGAGCGCTACACGGAATTGCATTAGCTGTACACAAATTGGTGATGGAACTATTTCCTCGCAAAAAAGACAAACCAGTTTCTTTTGTTTGGCGTGTGATTTCTGTTATACTAACGTTTCACTTTGTCGCTTTTTGTTGGATATTTTTCCGTGCAAATTCTTTTGAAACAGCCTTGCATATCCTTTACAATATTGCTGATTTAGAGTTTGATTGGGCGGCTTGGCAGATTATCATCCAAGGGTATAAAAATGTATTCCTACTGATTGCGATTGGATTTGTATGGCATTTTATTCCCAAACGCTGGATGGCTATTCCTCAACAGTGGTTTAATGTAGCGCCTATTTTTGTGAAGTCAGTGGTGTTGGGATTTGTGTTTTGGGTCGTGTATGCGACTGCTACAGCTGGTCCGCAACCTTTTATTTACTTCCAGTTTTAAAATATAAAATACAATAGATACGAAAAAGCCTCGACACTAGCGAGGCTTTTTTTATTTTCGGATATCCGCATTGTGCTTAGGTGATAAATTAGGTTCAGCAAATGAAATCACTTGTTCCTCTTCTAGTGCCGCTAAAATCGCATATACATTTTTGTAATCCGTCTTCGCAGGGACATTGATAACGAAATAGTATTCATCCACTAATTCAATCTCTGTTTGTGCATATAAAATTTCATTGTACAAATCTTCGCGATTGTATGTCTCTTTGAGCACCATCACTTGTACTGTTGTGTTTCCTGAAGGTGTCTCTACACGTGATAGTTGATAGCGCTTTGCTTTTTCATCATAACGCGCCTGAACAATATCTTCACACGATAATTCTGGACCGTAGAAAGGAATATTGTCAATTTGAAATAAGTTTTTGTCGGCATCAACGACAATTCCCCATAAAATCTCTTCTGTCTCTTTTTCTAATACTTCACTGTGATATTGGATAGCAATCTGCTCGTATTGTTCTTTCATACTTGTCTTATTAAATTAGGGAATTAGCCGTAGTTCTTAACTTGCAAAGATAGGTTGTATAAATTTAATTACTATAACCTCGAGAATATTTGTTGTAACATTTAAAGGATAGGGCTAGTTAAGAAAATAAAAAAAGAAGTATCTTGGTTGACCATATATCGAACCACATCAACTCCTTAGTTATGAAAAAATATGTAATTGTCTTGTGTTTATCGCTGTTTGCTGTTGTGGCTGTTCAAGCTCAGAATCAGTTGGAGCAATTGTTAAAAGAAGGAATTGCTTTTCACGATAATGGGCAATACGAGAAAGCGATTGAAAGCTACCAAAAAATGTTGGAATTAGATCCCAATTCTAGTATTGCATGCTATGAAATAGGGATGAGTTATATGTATGCGAAGCAATATGATTTAGCACTCGAATACAGTAACAAAGCAATTGAAAAAGGCGGAAGATACATGGTTCCGGCTATTGTTGTAAAAGCATCGACGTTGAGCAATCAGAATCACGTACAAAAAGCCATCGACTTATTGGAAGAAACGATTGAGAAATACGAGGTGGATGTTATGGTATACTATAATTTGGCTATTTGTTATTTTAAATTGAATAATCTCGATGGTGCGGAACGCGCTTTAGTGGCGGGTATTTATGATAATCCACTGCATGCAAGTTCGCATTATATGTTAGCAGTTTTAAAAGAAAAACAAGGGTTACGCATCGAATCTATGTTATCTGCTTATTTTTTCTTGTTGTTAGAAAAAAACACAGCCCGTAGTATAAAGATGTTGCAATTGATTGAAGAATCTTTTACACATGGAGTGTCTGTTTCAACGAAAGAAAAGAATCTCGTTAATCTCACGATTGATGAGAAAAGTTTGGATACTGATGCAAAGTATGGCATGGTTGAGATGGGATTAGTACTTCATGCGGCTGTAAATATTGAAAAAAAATTAGGGCAAGATAAGGAAGGGTTTTGTGATAATACGGCTAATTTCTTAGGTTTGTTAAAGGGGGTACGTATAGAAAAGCCAACCTCTTTATTGGAATTAGATCAAGTGTTTTATCTTCCTTTTTTTTATGACATCCCGGATCAAGATGTTTTTTGTAACTATGCCTATCGAACTATGCCTGGAGGAAATAAGAAATGGCTGGATAAAAACGATAAAAAAGTAAAGGCTTTTCAGGAGTGGATGCAAGATTGGCTTGAGAAAAAAGTAGCGGAACTACATCAAATAGAAGAATAAAAAAAAGCGAAAAGAGGAGAATTCCACTTTTCGCTTTTTAAGTAGGGGGTGTGCTTAAAAATACATCAACTTACTATTGCCAACCACCGCCCAATGATTTGTATAATTGTACGCCATATTGAAGTTTGTTTAACTTCAATTTATTTAAGTTTATTTCGTTGTCTAACATGTTTTTCTGTGCATTAATTACCTCAATATAGGTTGCATAACCACTGTTAAATAACAAGTTAGATTGTTTGACACCCAAGCGTGCATTGGTTACCTGTTCATCCGCTATTTCAATTTGATCCTGCGATGTTTGTAGATTAATTAAAGCATCTGTTACCTCAGTAATTGCGGTATACACCGTGTTTTGAAAGTCAATCTCACTTTTTTCACGTTCTATTTTTGCTACTTCAAAGGCTGTTTTTAATTTGCGTTTATTAAATATAGGATTGGTTACTTTGCCAATTAAACTTCCAAATAAGGAACCGGGAATATTAAACCAATTCTCACCTAGCATACTGTTAACGCCACCTTCCAAATTGATCGTTAAAGAAGGATATCTAGCCGTTTGTGCAACACCAACCGCTGCGTTTTTAGCTTTGAGTTCTAGTTCTGCCATTTGTACATCCGGACGATATTGTAGCAAGGCCAAAGGTAAACCTGTACGGCCTAGTTCTTGTTGCTTTACTTCTGTAAGTTTTACTTCTCGTACAATGCTCGTAGGCAACTGTCCTGTTAAAAGAGAAAGTGCGTTTTCTTGAATGGCAATTTGCTGTTTCAACGATGGAATTAATGCTTTAGCTACTAACATTTGGTTTCGTGTTTGCGTAATTGCCAACGAGGTGATTTGACCAGCATCTCGTTGTAATTCAACTATTTTTAACGTGTTTTTCGTCAGTTCATAGTTGGTCTGCGCTACTTCCATCTGTGCATCCAAGAGGAGTAAATTGTAATACCCCTGCGCTATTTTTGCAATTAACTCTGTCTGAATGGCTTTTTTGGCTTCTGCTGTTTGTAAAAAACGCGCTAATTGTTCTGCCGTCTGACTTTTTATTTTTCCCCAAATATCAATCTCCCAACTCAAGGCTAAGCCCGAAGTGTACTGAGCAGAATTGACATACATATTCGTTGGTGGTTCCTCTCCTTTGTTTTTGTAATAGTTTGAAGATGGTGTACCATAATAATTCTCAGATCGATACTGATAGGCAACACTTCCCGCTTCTAAACCGAGAGAAGGTAACCACTCCAATTTCGCTTGTTTTGTTTGTTGTCCTGCAATTTCCAAGTTCTTAATCGCGTTTTGCATATCAAAATTATGCGTAAGTCCTTTGTCAATTAAATCGGTTAATTGTTCATCTTGGAAGAAATCGCGCCATTTGATCGATGAGATATGCAGGGAATCTTGGGTAGCTAAGCTATCTTGTTGACCCCTGTATGCGTCTGGCAAGTCAAGGGTTGGTGTTTTATAATTCGATTGTGGTGCACAAGCCTGAAATAAAGTCAAGCCAGCTCCCAGTATAAAAACTTGGGTGATGTGCGGTATTTTACTTTTATTAATCATGCTGTTCTCTTTAATCGTTTGTAAATTTTGCTTTTAGTCGTTCATCTATATTTTGGAAGATAACAAAGAGCACTGGAATAATAAAAATACCCGCTGCTACACCAAATAACATGCCTCCCGCTGCACTAAAACTAATGGAGTGATTTCCTTGTGCAGATGGACCGACAGTAAACATCAACGGAATCAAACCTGCAACAAAGGCAAAAGAAGTCATTAAAATAGGACGAAGTCTCATCTTAGCTCCCTCAGTAGCTGCTTCAACAACCGATAAACCTTTTTTGCGTTGCTGTAAGGCAAATTCTATAATTAAGATCGCATTCTTTGCCAGTAAACCAATCAACATCACCAAACCTACTTGAACGTAAATGTTGTTTTGAAGCCCAGCTAAATTGACAAATAAAGCAACCCCTAAAAGTCCTGTTGGTACCGTTAATAAAATGGCAATCGGCAAGAAATAACTTTCATACTGAGCCGCTAAAAGAAAGTAAACGAAGATGATACTCAAAGCAAAAATGAAAATTGCTTGGTTACCTGAATCTTTTTCTTCTAGAGACATACCCGTAAATTCGTAGGAATAGTTCCCCGGCATTTTGCCTGTTATTTCTTCAATTGCTTTCATCGCATCACCTGTACTGTATCCTTGGCTTGGATTTACTTTAACCGTAATAGCGTTATATAGATTATAGCGATTCACCGTTTGTGGACCTAATACTTTTTTCAACTTCACTAAGGTGTTGGCGGGTAGCATTTCACCGTCTTTGTTTTTGACGTATATCGAATTGAAGGACTGAGGATTTTCTCTATACTCAATATCAGCTTGCATATACACGCGATAAGTACGTCCAAAACGGTTAAAATCTCCTGCTTTTACCCTTCCATAATAGTTCTTAATTGTTGTCATTAAGTCTTTTACACTTACACCTAAAGATTTGGCCTTGATATAGTCAATCTCCAAGAGATACTGTGGAAAGTTTGCTTTAAAGGAAGTGAAGGCAGAACCGATCTCTTCGCGTTCATTCAATTGTTTGATCACATCATCTGCTGCTTCACTAAACGAGCTGAAATCTCCACCTAAGCGATCTTGAATGACAAATTCAATTCCTCCAAAATCTCCAAACCCTTGAATGGTTGGACGAGGGAACACATTAAAAGTAGCTTCATTGATTACTGATAGATCCTTTTGAATCTCTTCGATGATTTGGTCGATATTCTTGATTTTTCCTCTTTTTTTATAAGGTTTTAGATTAATGTACCCCACTGCAAAAGAAGGACTCGCATTGGCGTCAATCGTATTGTACCCCGAAATAGCTGTCATTCCTTCAATATCCGTTCTCAATTTTAGGATACTATCCGCTTTAGCTAAAACAACTTTAGTACGCGCTAGGGATGCACCTGGCGGCATGGCTAGGGAATAAGTAATATAACTGTCATCTTCTCTTGGAATAAAAGAAGAAGGTGTTTTATATAAATAGAATATACCTAGTCCTATGATTAAAGCAAGTCCAGCAATCGCTACCTTTTTATTGCGAATTAATTTGCCAATGGTCACAACATATTTGTTGGTAAAGGAATCAAACGCTGTATTAAAAGCAAAGAAGAAACGTGCAGCTACTCTTTTTACTGGATTTTTTTCTTTGTTTTGGGCGAGATCTTCTGCCTTAGGTTGTTTTAAAAATAACGCACATAAAGCAGGACTTAAAGTCAAGGCATTCACAGCCGAGATTAAAATAGCAAAGGCAAGGGTGTATGCGAATTGTTTGTAGAAGATTCCCGCCGGACCTTGCATAAAGCCAACGGGTAAAAATACCGCTGACATCACCAAAGTAATGGAGATAATCGCACGCGTAATTTCGCTCATCGTTTCCAGAGTTGCCTCTTTAGCCTTTAATCCTGTTTGATGCATTTTCTCGTGAATGGCCTCCACGACGACAATGGCATCATCTACTACAATACCAATAGCGAGTACTAAAGCAAACATCGTTAATACGTTAATGGAAAAGCCCATCAAATAAATAAAGAAGAGCGTACCAATTAGCGAGATAGGAATAGCTATAACCGGAATAATCGTAGATCTAAAGTCTTGTAAGAACAAATAAACGATAATAAACACCAAGAAAAAGGCTTCGAAAAGCGTAGTCTTTACCTGATTGATTGATTCGTCAATTTGATCTTTTACAGAATAACTAATTTCATAATGGATTCCCTTGGGGAACGTAGATGAAATGCGTTCTAATACCTTTCGAACGGCAATATCTATCTCACGTGCATTCGATCCAGCAGTTTGTGTGATATTCATCGTTAAACCAGGAAAACCATTGACACTGTTGTCACTTCCTACGTTAGAAGCTCCGAATTCAACACGAGCCACATCTTTCAATAGTAGTACAGAGCCATCAATATTCGTTTTGATGACAATATTTTCGTATTCTTCCGGTTGACTGAATCTTCCTTTGTGCTTTAAAGCCGTCTCGAATGCTTCTTCTGAAGTTTCTCCGAAGTTACCTGGTGCAATTTCAAAGTTTTGATCTTTGATAGAAGCGATAACATCTTGAGGAGTTAGGCCATATAGAGCTAATTTTTCTGGATTTAACCACGTACGCATCGAGTAATCGCGAGCCCCAACACGACCCACTGCCGCCACACCAGGAACACGCAATAATTCTCTATTGATGTTGATTTGCGTAAACGCCTGTAAGAAAGTTTCGTCGTAGATCCCTTCAGGATGGTCGCTGTAAAAGTTTATCGTCATGATGTTACCACTCTGACGAGGGGTTACCGAAATACCATTTTCATTTACTTCAGAAGGTAAATCACTGGCTGCCTTACTTACGCGGTTTTGTACATTTACTGCCGCTTGATCGGGATCAGTACCCGCTTTAAAAAACACATTGATTGTACCTGAACCACTGTTACTCGCTTTGGAACTAATGTAGGTCATATTGTCTACCCCATTAATAGCTTCTTCAATGGGAAGTAATACACTTTGAGCTACCGTTTCCGCATTTGCACCTGGGTATGAAGTTGAAACACTTACACTCGGTGGAGCAATTTCAGGAAATCGAGTAATAGGCAATAAGGTAAGTCCTACTAACCCTAGTAAAACGAACATAATCGAAATTACTGTAGCTAGTATGGGACGATTTATAATAGTCTTTAGCATACTTTTTAAATTTTAGTAGAGGTGAAAATAAAGAGATAGGAGTGAAGCAATTAGTTTATCGCTTTTACAAACATTCCTTCTGTTAATTTGTCAAATCCAGTTTTGATCACGCGATCACCAATTTGAAGCCCTTCAGAGACAATGTAATTCGTTCCCGAAACACCATCTAATTGAATTGCTTGTAATTTCACTTTATCATCCGAATCCAACAGATAAACAAAAGTTTTATCCTGTATGGATGTCGTCACTTCCTGTGGAATTAGGATAACATGCGCTTTTGTTTCTTGCAATTTAATCGTTCCCGTATTTCCTGAACGCATTACATCTTGTGAATTGGGGAAAGAAGCACGTAGCGATATTGAACCTGTATTTCGATTCACTTGTCCATTAACCATATCTACTTTTCCCTTTTCGCCGTATTCATGTCCATCCGCTAAGATTAGAGTCACTTCAGGTAAGATTTGTCCTGATGAAGTAATACGTGTACCATCTGATTTCTTAGCGTCTTTGGTAAAGTAAAGAAAATCAGATTCACTCATTCCAAAGTACACATAAACCTCACTTACATCCGTTAATACGGTTAGCGGTTCTTTGTCTCCTTTATTGACTAAGTTCCCAATACGCTTGGGCATACGACCAATATAACCACTAACAGGAGCTTTTATCGTTGTGTAATCTAAATTGATTTGCGCACTAGCAACTGCAGCTGTAGCCTTTGCTAAAGAAGCTCGGGCAATTTCATAGTTTGATTTAGCTGTCTCCAATTGTACTTCCGCAATTACTTCATTGTCGATTAACGGTTTTAAGCGATCTATTTCGAGTTGCGCATTTTTTAATTTTGCTTTCTCTACATTTTCAGTCGCAATCATATTATTGAGCACCTCTTGATAAGGTTGTGGGTTGATTTGGAATAACGGCTGTCCTTCTTGTACATAAGCTCCCTCATCCACAAAAATTTTATCCAGTGTACCTTCCACTTGCGGGCGAATCTCAACATTGATTTTTCCCTCGATATTTCCGATATAATCTTTAATGGTTATAGCTGTTGTTGTATCAACTTGGATAATAGGTAGTGCAATTGCATTTTCTCTCGGATCTAGTGTCTTTGAATTGCCAATATTGCAACTATTGATTGCAACTAATGTTCCGATTAGGAGTAGTGCTGCAAAACCAATAAAAAACACTTTTTTATTTGTGATCATTTTCATACTATTTATTTAATTGTTGTAGGTGATGAATTAATTCCTTCGATTACTAGTATTTATTCAACTAGAGTGCCAAAAAATGGAAGTAGATGCATAGTAATCCTGTTTTTTATTGTAAATGAGTGATTTTAAGGATTGTAAGATGTTTATTTTGAATAAATATACCTGCTTTTAAAAAAAATGTATCCAATAAATATGTTGAAAGTTGGGGATGTGTTCTACAACTCTACATATTGTACCAATTAAGTTAAGATTATTTTTTGATTTTTGTATTAAAATAGAATCGCAAATTTAACAAAAATAGAGAAGGAAATAGATTTGAAAGCGTTTGATTTTTAGTTCTATATCGGTTTATTTCAAAAATAAGATACTATTTGTTTAATTGTTGTAGGGTGTTGCCTTTGTTTTTTAATATTATAGTCCTTACCTTTAGGTTTAATTCTCTGATATAGAAAGATGCATTTCGACAACCAAGATGTTGTGATTTCTTCACCTTCTAACCCTACACTAAATCAGGTGAATAAGATAAAGTATAAATTGTAATGTTATAAAAAAAGTTCAGTATCGTTTGGTAGTGAACTTTTTTTGTATCCATGCGTTTCAGTTAACGGTTAACGGTTAACAGTAGATTTTGCAGAAATAGAATGTATTTTCTTTAAACGAAAACCAACGAACAACGAACAACGAACAATTATTTCCCTACTTTCTTCAAATTAGGAATACATTTTGCATGCGTTATTGTTGAATTCTAAAAAGAAGAGATGTTAACTAAAATATACGGAAGTGCGGTTTTTGGGATCGATGCTACCACGATCACGATAGAAGTAAATGTAGATCAGGGAATTGGTTACTATTTAGTAGGTTTGGCGGATAATGCGATTAAGGAAAGTTCCTATCGCATTGCAGCAGCTTTGTCGAATAACGGATATCGATTACCGGGAAAGCGAATCACAATTAATCTCGCACCAGCTAATATGCGAAAAGAAGGCTCTGCATATGATTTGCCGATAGCCATGGGAATTTTGATTGCTTCGGGTCAACTCAAGATGAAAGTAGAGGAAGGGCATTACGTTATTATGGGGGAATTGTCATTAGATGGTACTTTACAAGGGATAAATGGGGCATTACCTATTGCTATTAAGGCTAAAGAAGAAGGTTTTAAGGGAATCATTTTACCCGTCGAGAATCAAAAAGAAGCAGCAGTAGTTGATGGACTTGAAGTCTATGGGGTTACTAACATAGGGGAAGTCATTGCTTTTTTTGAAGGAAAAGTACAAGTAGAGCCTTATCGATTGGATTTTGAGGCGGATATGCTCAATCAAGAAGAATTGTTAGATCGCGATTTTAGGGATGTTAAAGGACAAGAGAGTATTAAGCGCGCCATGGAGATCGCTGCTTCAGGCGGACACAATATCATTTTAATAGGTCCTCCAGGATCGGGTAAGACGATGTTAGCCAAAAGATTAGCTAGTATTTTGCCACCAATGACGTTAGAAGAATCACTAGAAACAACTAAAATTCACAGTGTAGTGGGGAAGGCGAAAGACAAAGGATTAATTCGCGTTCGTCCATTCCGCAATCCGCATCATACTGCTTCTTCCGTTGCTTTAGTGGGCGGGGGAAGTTATCCTCAACCTGGAGAAATATCACTAGCACATAATGGCGTTTTATTTTTAGATGAATTACCCGAATTTAAACGAGAAGTTTTAGAGGTTATGCGACAACCTTTGGAAGATCGTGAAGTGACGATTTCTCGTGCAAAGTTTACCCTTACCTATCCTTCGTCGTTTATGCTCGTAGCGAGTATGAATCCTAGTCCTAGTGGTTACTTTCATGAACCAGGAAGCCAAGTGCAATCTACCCAAGCAGAAATGCAAAGGTATATCAACAAGATATCAGGACCTTTGTTGGATCGCATTGATTTACATATTGAGGTCAATCCAGTACCCTTTGAAAAATTAGCAGATAAGCAGCTAGCAGAACCCAGTGAAGCAATCCGAAAACGCGTAATTGAAGCTCGAAAAAGACAAATAGAACGATTTCGCTCTCATCTTGGTGTTCATTATAATGCGCAAATGACAACACCATTATTGAGAGAATACTGTTTCTTAGATTCAGAGTCACTGCAATTACTCAAAGTTGCGATGGATCGATTGAACCTATCAGCTCGTGCCTATGATCGCATTTTAAAAGTAGCGAGAACCATTGCCGATTTAGAGGGGCAAGAAGCTATTTTATCCCATCATATTGCAGAAGCAATTCAGTACAGAAGCTTAGACCGTGAAGGGTGGTTTAGTTGAGGAGCGTTAGTGGTTGTTCGTCGTTGGTCGTTGATTGTAGAGATTTTGTGCGGTCTCACCGCCTCATCGTCTCAACAAACGACGAACAACTTCGTTTCGATTTTCGTTACGTTCCCATTTCCTCTCTCTTTTTTTCATACATTTACGAAAAATAAACTACTATTATGAAATGGGGAAGTGGCAGAAAAAGTAAAAACGTTCAGGACAGAAGAGGAAAGTCTATGGCAGGAAAAACCGCTATTGGCGGAGGGTTAATAGGTATCATAGCGATGCTACTTGTTATCTTTGGAGGGGAAACAGGACAGCAAATTGCACCGGTATTAGAACAGCTCAACCAAGGGAATACAACGGAGCAAGTAGAAACACGTACACTCGATGCTGAAGAAATAGAAATGGGTGAAATGGTTTCTTATATGTTTGGATATACGGAAGATGTTTGGCATGCTATTTTTGATCAACAGGGACAAATTTATCAAGAGCCTACCTTAGTCTTATTTGACGACCAAGTGCAAACCAAATGCGGTCATGCACAAGCTAGTGTTGGTCCTTTCTACTGTCCGGCAGATCAAACGGTTTACATGGATTTGCGCTTCTTTGAAGAGCTTCACCAACGCTTTGGCGCTGAACGAGGTAATTTTGCCGTTGCTTATGTTATAGCGCACGAAGTAGGGCATCACATTCAAAACTTAATGGGTACCAATGCCAAGGTATGGGAAAAACAACAACGTTTATCGAAAAAAGAGGCCAATAAACTATCGGTGGCTCAAGAGCTTCAAGCTGATTTTTACGCAGGTGTGTGGGCTAAACACGCCCAGAAATACTTAGAACCGAAAGATATCGATATTGCCCTAAGTGCTGCAGAAGCCGTAGGAGATGATGCTATTCAGAAAAGAGTTTCAGGACAAGTAAATCCAGATTCTTTTACACATGGTACTTCTCAACAACGCAAAGAGTGGTTTATGAAAGGCTACCAAACAGGAGACATCAACCAAGGCAATACATTCGATTTCATTAAATAATAACTTACTTAAACAAACTAATGGACCAATTAAAACAAACTATTCAAAGAATAAAAGACGAAGGATACAATATTCAACCATTTCTTGTTATGCGAGAAGCTGCATTTTACTACAAAAAAACAATACTACTCGTTGTTGTCAGCCTCTTATTATCGTTCTTCTTTGTTTCATTCTTAGGATCGATTGCTTTAACTCAACTAACTGATATTAATGAATCGGCTACTCCAGCTGAAATTCAAGAACAAGTAATTAAACTGACCAACCAGCTTTCTCAACCACCTCTTTTGTATGCGTATTTGATTTCTGCGGTTATTTTTTCTGCGTTATCTAGTATACTCATTGCAGGCTTTTACAAAATAAACGCTGAGGCTGCACTTGGTAAAACACCGCGTTTTATCAGTGTTTTTAAGTATTTTTTCAGCATAAGAGGACTGTATGTGTTTATGGCTCAGGGAACTATTACCTTGTTTTTTACTGTTTTCTCTGTTCTGCTTAAAGAGTATCAATTGGAAATGGTTTCGATTATTATCAACTGGTTAGTGAATATCCTAACGCTATTCGTTACTCCCTTGATTATTTTTGGACGTATGTCGCCTTTAGCTGCGATTAAAACGAGTATTCAAGTTGTAAACAAACAACCGATTCCCATTATATTGACTGTAATACTCAATTACTTTTTAGTATTCTCGGGCTTGTTTTTCTTTTTAATTGGTATCGTTATTACGCTACCGTACTTATTCTCGATCTATTTTACATTGTATAAACAGATTATCGGTTACAATTTAGAAGAAGCAAAAGCACAATAGTTTCTTCTGATTAGAACAAATACAAAAGCCCTGTTTCTATAGAAAACAGGGCTTTTGTATTTCAACTAACGACCCACGGCCAACTCAACGCTAAACGCAAAACAAAAAAGCTTCCCTAAAAAGAAAGCTTTTTTTATAAGATAAAGATTACGCCATTGTCGTGAATACGTTTTGCACGTCGTCGTCTTCTTCAATTTTTTCGAGTAGTTTATCAACATCGGCTTGTTCCGCTTCTGATAATTCTTTTGTAACTTGTGGAATACGGTCAAATCCTGAAGATAAGATTTCAATATTTCTGCCTTCTAATTCTTTTTGGATTGCACCAAAACTTTCAAAAGGAGCATAGATCATTACACCATCCTCATCTTCAAATATTTCGTCAATTCCAAAATCGATTAATTCCAATTCGAATTCCTCTAGATCTCGATTAGAATCTGTAGGTATTCTAAAGTTACACGTATGATCAAACATGAACTCAACAGATCCAGAAGTACCTAGCGTACCATTGCATTTATTGAAATAACTTCTAATATTTGCAACTGTACGGTTATTGTTATCTGTAGCACATTCGATTAAGAAAGCAATACCATGTGGACCATATCCTTCAAACATTACTTCTTTATAGTTTTCTGTGTCTTTGTCTGTAGCACGTTTTATTGCACGCTCAACGTTTTCTTTCGGCATATTAGCTGCCTTAGCGTTTTGCATAACTGCACGTAAGCGAGAGTTCGTTTCAGGGTTAGGTCCGCCTTCTTTAATAGCCATCACAATATCCTTACCAATTCTCGTAAACGTTTTTGCCATAGCAGACCAACGTTTTAGCTTACGTCCTTTTCTAAATTCAAACGCTCTTCCCATAATAATTTATAACTTGATTTAATAATGCAAAAATAAAAGATAAAAAAAATATATCATAAAAAAGAGGGGCTTATTTTAAGCCCCTAATTTTTGTTTGAATTATTTTTTGTAAAAGGGTGTTTTCACCACTTTTGCTTCAACATCATTTTTTCTAATGCGGATAAAGATTGTACTTCCTTCTGCTGCATGAGCAAGGGTTACATATCCCATTCCAATTCCCTTTCCTAAAGAGGGAGACATCGTACCAGAAGTAACCTTTCCGATTACTGCACCAGTTGCATCAACAATTTCGTAATCGTGTCTTGGAATTCCTTTTCCGATTAATTCGAAACCTACTAGTTTGTTTTTTAATCCCGCTTCTTTTTGTGCTTTTAAAAGATCCGAACTGATGAAGTCTTTGGTAAATTTCGTTACCCAACCTAATCCCGCTTCTAGAGGAGAAATTTCGTCATTTAGTTCATTTCCGTATAAACAATACCCCATTTCTAAACGCAATGTATCACGAGCAGCTAATCCGATTGGTTTAATTCCCCAGTTTGCACCAGCTTCAAAAACCTTGTTCCAGATCATCTCAATATCCTCATTCTTCGCGTAAATTTCAAATCCACCCGAACCTGTATATCCAGTTGCAGAAATTACTACGTCTTTTGCTCCAGCGAAAGTGTCAATTGTAAAATTGTAAAATTTAAGCTCACTTAAATTTACGGAAGTTAAGCTTTGCATAGCCTCAACAGCTTTAGGTCCTTGGATAGCCAAGATAGAGTAGCTGTCAGACAAGTTTTCAACTGTTGCATTTACATCATTATGCTGGTTGATCCACGTCCAATCTTTATCGATATTAGAAGCGTTAACCACCATAAGGTATTCATTTTCACTTACTCTATACGTGATGATATCGTCGATTACACCTCCTTTTTCGTTAGGGAAGTAGCAGTATTGTGCTTTTCCATCAACGAGAACAGACGCGTCGTTTGAAGTAACTTTTTGAATTAAGGGCAAAGCATTGGGTCCAGTTAATTTGAAGATTCCCATGTGAGATACATCAAATACTCCTACACCGTTTCTTACCGTTTCGTGTTCTGCATTTACACCCTCGTATTGAACAGGCATTGAAAAACCTGCAAATGGAACCATCTTAGCTCCTAAACCTTCGTGAATGTGATTTAAAGTTACTTGTTTCATCGTGTTGTATATCAATTTTAATAATAGCGCTAAAGTAAACTAATTTTATTGGATTTGAAAGAAGGATTTTATATTCAATAAATGCGTATTGAAATTGAGATATTTACAACATAATTAAGATAAAAATTGATTGTTTGTGGAGGAATGATGTATTTATTTTGAATTTTCGAAAAAACCTTTTCAACTTGGTTTTCAGCTTGTTAGGTTGTATCTTTGCACTATATTTTAAAAAAATAGAAACTATGGAAAAAGGATTAAAAATAGGCGCAATTTTATTGTTAGTAACAGGGATGTTAAGTGTGCCAAATGATTTTTATGAATTGACAAAATTCATCTTAATTGCATTATTCGGAATCCTAGCTTATAATTCACATGTGGAAGCCAATATCAAAGCTACTGGACTTTACATTGCTTTAATTATCTTGTTTCAACCTTTCGTTCCTTTGCCTTTCGGATCAACGGTATGGATGGTTTTACACGGAGCAATTATCGCCTTTCTAGCTATTACCATGTTTACTGCTAAACGCAAGCTTAGCAAAGCTATTTAATGAAAAGTTAATATACAAGAAATATTGATAAAAAAAGCCTATTCCCCCTAGGGAGTAGGCTTTTTTATGGGTAAAAAAAAAAGAGAAAGACAAGCAAAGAACGGTTTAGCTGTAGAATTTATTTTTTACTTTATCTAGTAAATAAAGGTTTGAGAAGGGGTAAATGTTTTAATTTTACTAATATTTTGATTTTTTATATAATTTTTATATTAAAATATTTGGTTATTATATTTTTTTTGTATCTTGCATAGGGTAAATAAATGTATTACTGTATTTTTTATTAGTTGTTAAAAACGTGTTTAGTGATTCTTTTTACTTTGTGGGGACTTGGTTTGAGAATAGAACGAATGCGAAAGAAATTGAAAAAGGGTTGCTGTGAAGCAACCCTTTTTGGTTATCGGTTATGAGTTATCGGTTATGAGTTATCGGTTATGAGTTATCGGTTATCGGTTATTTGGTATAGTGTCTCTAAATGATAATCTTTACGACTAACAACTAACAACTAACGACTAACGACTAACAACGATCTCTCTCACAACTTCGTATTTTTCAGACGCAGTGAATTTGCAATAACAGAAACGGAGCTAAAACTCATCGCAACGGCAGCGATCATAGGTGAAAGCACGATCCCGAAAAAAGGGAATAAAATACCAGCTGCAATAGGAATACCAATACTGTTGTAAATAAAGGCGAAGAATAGATTTTCTTTAATATTCTTCATTACGTTGTGACTCAGTTTAATCGCTTGTGGGATTTTGTCTATTTCACCTTGTAATAGCGTAATTTCTGCACTTTCAATAGCAACATCTGTTCCGGTTCCCATAGCGATTCCTACATTCGCTTGTGCAAGGGCAGGGGCATCGTTGATTCCGTCTCCAGCCATCGCTACAACTTTACCTTCTTCTTGCAGTTTTTTTATTGCATTTAATTTGTCTTCTGGAAGAGCTTCTGCAATGAAGTGTTTAATTCCTAATTGCTTAGCAACAGCTTGTGCCGTGTTGTGGTTATCTCCTGTGATCATAATCACCTCGATTCCCTGTTGGCCTAGTTTTTCGATTGTCGCTAAACTAGAGGCTTTGATTTTGTCGTGCATCACTACATAGCCGATGACCATAGCTCCTTCTGCGATATAAGAAATTGTTTTTCCTTCTTTTTGGATAGCCGTTACTTCCGCTAGTAATTCTTCGCTTACTGATGCATGCAAGGACTCCATTAAAGCAGCATTACCTAGTGAAATACGCTTTTTATCTACAATACCTTGAATTCCTTTCCCCGTTACACTAGCAAACATCTTAACTGGTGTTAACGCAATTTCCTTTTCTTTAGCTGCTTGTGTGAAAGCTAAGGCTAAAGGATGTTCACTATTTTGGTTTAAAGAGGCAGTGAGTTGTAATAGGGTTTGGGTTTCATAGTCTTTTTGGGTAGAAACAATCTTTTCAATAGAAGGTTTTCCCTCGGTTAGCGTACCGGTTTTATCCGTAATCAATACATTTATTTTATTGGCCGTTTCTAAGGCTTCTGCATTTTTAATGAGGATTCCGTTTTGTGCTCCTTTACCTATTCCTACCATAATAGACATCGGAGTAGCTAGTCCTAAAGCACAAGGACAAGCAATAATCAACACCGCTAAAGCATTGATGAAAGCATAAGCTAATCGCGGTTCCGGACCAAAGAATTTCCACAGAACGAAAGTCACAATTGCAATCAAGATTACCGTTGGAACAAAATATGTAGATACTTTATCTGCTAATTTCTGAATCGGGGCTCTAGAGCGACTGGCGTTGTTTACCATGTCAATAATTTGAGCAAGCAAGGTGTCTTTACCAACTTTTTCTGCTTGCATAATAAATGCGGTATTGCTGTTGATCGTTCCTGCTACAACCTTGTCATCTTTTGTTTTTTCTACGGGAATAGGTTCTCCCGTAATCATGGATTCATCAATAGTAGCATGCCCTTCGAGGATTATTCCATCCACGGGTATTTTTTCTCCTGGTTTTACACGTAATTTATCGTGTTTTAAAATGGATTCAATGGCTACTTTTTCTTCTATGTTGTTTTCATTGATGCGCGTTGCTTCCGTAGGTGATAGTTTGAGTAATTCTTTGATGGCAGTATTGGTTCTACTATGGGCTTTGGCTTCCATTACTTGCCCTAACATTACCAAGGTCAAAATAACGGCTACTGACTCAAAATACAAGTGAATCCCGTGCTCTCCTTTAAAGTCTTCAGGAAAAAGAGAAGGAAAGAATAGCGCCACTACACTAAATAGTAAACCAGCAGCACCACCCAATCCAATTAAGCTAAACATATTGAGGTTCCACGTTTTAAAGGAAACCCAAGCGCGTTGGAAAAACGTCCAGCAAATATAGACTACAGGAATCGTAAAAATCAATTGGATGTAGTTGTTGAGGTGCATGGGAATTATTTTTCCAATCGGATCGCCCGGCAACATGCTGCCCATTGATAAGATAAATACAGGTAAGGTGAAAAGAATCGCGTATTTTAATTTGCGCAACATCTTGGGATAGGTGGTGTCTTCGGGTTCAATATGTATAGTTTTGGCCACCAAATCCATCCCACAAACCGGACAAGATCCTGCTTCGTCATAGGTTTTATCGCCTTCACATAACATCGGACAGTAGTAAACCGTTTGCTCTACCTTAGCCGCAGGAATTTGTTCTAAATTCATTCCACATACGGGGCAACCTACATTGGTATCGTAGACTTTCTCCCCCTCACATAGCATCGGACAAAAGTATTTCCCTGCTTTATCCATCATATCTGCTGGAATCTCTTGGTGAAAGTGATCTTCTTCACTTAGTTCGATGGGGGGAAGTACTTCCTGTGTGCCATCCGCTTTGGTGATTACTTCTTGTAAAATGTAGTTCCCCTTTTGAAGTAATGCCTTCTGTAGGGTTAGGGTATCAATATCGTGATGTAAATCTAAGTCTGCTTGTTCGTGTTCTAAGGAAACAGTCGCTTGAACACCGTGGACTTCATTGAGCGTTTTTTCAACTTTCGTACGACAACCATCACAACTCATGCCACTTACTTTGTATATTTTTTTCATGAAATTAGATGTTTTTTCAATATACTAAGTTCGCCCTTTTTAAGGAGTAACTGTTATATAATTTTTGGAAAGGCTTATATTATTTTGGAAAGAGGAAAGAAAGAAGAGAGAAGAAATCGGAGTGCAGCGTAGATTTATTGAATACCAAAACCAGTATAAATAGATGAGATAGAAAGGGGTGATAACGACAAATAACGAACAACGAACATTAGGTACTGTCTCTTCTCTCCAAAAAAAAACCACCCTACAAAAGGAATGGTTTTTCTTTTATCGATATTCTTCTGTTAACCGTTCACTGTTCACTGTTCACCGTTCACCGTTAACTGTTTATCGCATCCCAAATCACATCTGCTGGTGTAGGAGCAACAATTGTCAAGACTTCTTTCGTTACGGGATGTGTAAAGGTCAGAGCTCTTGCGTGTAGGTGAATACCTCCATCGGGATTACTGCGATCTGCACCGTATTTGAGATCTCCTTTGATTGGGCATCCTACCGCTGCTAACTGACAGCGGATTTGGTGGTGACGACCTGTATGTAGATCAATTTCCAAGGCGGAATACGACTTTAATTGATGAAATAATCGATAGGTCAACTTCGCTTTTTTGCTATTGGAAACTTCTTTGTGATGGGCTTTGGATGTATTATTTTTGGGATTGCGTACCAAGTAGTGTTCTAGTGTGTCTTCTACTTTCGGTGGTGCATCTTTCACCACAGCCCAATACGTTTTTTTCGTTTCTCTATTTTTGAAAGACTCGTTTAAACGCGTCAGTGCTTTTGAGGTTTTTGCGAATACAACCAGACCCGAAGTAGGGCGATCTAAACGATGGACTACTCCTAAATAAACCTCTCCCGGTTTATTGTATTTTTTCTTTATATAGTGTTTTACGATTTCACTTAACGGCATATCACCAGTTTGATCGCCTTGTACTAAATCACCTACGCGTTTATTGACAACAATAATATGATTGTCTTCGTGTAGGATTTGTAGATTATCTGGAGTAGTAACAACTTTCATAGGGTGTAATTTAAAACAAAAATATCCTTTTAAATGTAAAAGGATATTTTTGTAGGTATATTTTGTGCAAAAACAGCTTAGTATTGCTCATTTTCATTGGGGAAGTCTACCGCTTTTACATCGTCAACGTATTGAGCAACAGCTTCTTTCATCTGATCGAAAATATTTAAATAACGACGTAAGAATTTTGGGTTGAATTCATGTGTTAATCCAATCATATCGTGGATCACTAACACTTGCCCATCTACGCCATTTCCTGCTCCAATACCGATTACGGGAATCGAAATGCTCTCTGCAACTTTTTTCGCTAACGATGCTGGAATCTTTTCCAATACGACAGCAAAACATCCGATTTCCTCTAACATCTTAGCGTCTTTCATCAATTGTTCTGCTTCTTCCTCTTCTTTTGCTCGTACAGTATAAGTTCCGAATTTGTAAATAGATTGTGGTGTTAATCCCAAATGCCCCATTACTGGAATACCCGCCTCTAAAATGCGCTTAATTCCCTCTTTTATTTCAATACCACCTTCCATTTTCACCGCATGTGCACCACTTTCTTTCATAATTCGAATCGAAGAACGCAACGCTTCTTTGGGATCAGATTGGTAAGAACCAAAAGGTAAATCCACGACAATAAGCGCTCTATCAGCACCTCGTACGACCGATTGTGCATGGTATATCATCTGATCTAGTGTAATTGGCAAGGTCGTCTCGTGTCCCGCCATAACGTTACTAGCAGAATCTCCAACTAGCATCACGTCAATTCCACCAGCTTCTAAAACTTTGGCCATTGAGTAATCATAACAAGTAAGCATTGATATTTTTTCTCCATTGGCTTTCATATCAATTAGCGACTTAGTAGTCACTTTTTTATAATCTTTCTTTGCTACTGACATTTGTTGTTTATTTTGTAATTCCTTGTAAAAGTAGAGTAAAAAGACTTCAAATAAAAAAATTAGCAGTAATAAATCAATTCTATTCGCAATAATTCATTATTGTAGAATTCAAAACTGTAGAGAACATCTTCCACCGCAATGTAATAGAGGTGTTCTACGGGATCGATTGTGGTAATTAGTCCCTTGGCTAGTTGAAGGAACATCGTTTCTGTTGTATACTGTTCCAAAAGGTGGTTGTTGATGATAAAACCATTTTGATTGATCATATCCATTTTCCTTACTTTGTAGGTATGGTATAAATCATGCGTAATGAATTCTGCTGAATTGAAGTAGGAATTACCTTCATAATCGCCCAAGGCACAATCTTCTAAATTAGCCGATTCATCGATAGGATACCCTAAATAAGTGTGAATCCAATCGAGATCAAAACCATCTGTTGGTTCAATTTTTCCCTTTAAGGCAAAACCAAATTGTCCTTTTTTAATTAGCTTGTTGACTTTAGAAGAATCGTCTATTTTAGGCATGGCTTTCAATACTTCTAATTGCATTTTTAATAGCGCTACCTTGTCTGTCTCCTCCTGCTTCGTAGCGAAGTCGATGTAGAGTTGAATCGCTTTTTGCGTTGTTGCCTCTTCGCTATTCCATCCCAATTCTAAGATGCGCTCCGCATATTTGCGTTGTTCACTGACGTCAGTTGCCGTCTTATATGCTTGAATTAATTCGCTCATTACAGGGCGTTCTCCTAAATACTGTACAGATACATAGCCGTAACCTTCCTTGTAGGGAATCGGCACCCAAGCGTTTTTATCATACGGATAAAACTCCATAGCAACCGCTGTACCAATTAAAACGGTTCCCAATACAGCTGCTGTACTGCTGGGATATTCGCGTACTTTTAAACCCGCAACGGTTGTAAATAGATGGGGAGATCCATAGTATTCATCTAACTCGATTAAAGGGGTGGGAGCTTCAGGAGAATCTTCAGTGTAGTATTCGCTTAAATTTTGGGTATCCACAATATAAAGCGGACTCTCATAATCGCGGTCAATTTGCACCAAGCGCTTGTTGATTTTTTCATAGTAAGACAGGTGCGCATTGGAGATGAAGATTCCCGCTTTTTGCGTTCCTGCTTTGTCTTTGTAAGCTTCTGTGGGTTTGGTGGTGTAAAGGGTCTGTGCTTGTGCTACTGCGTGTAAAGATAAGCAGATCAGCAAGGTGTGAACGAGTGTTTTCATACGGTTGTTCTATTATTCAATATCGTTAATTGAGAGCGCAAATGTGCTAAAAAAATCAATGCTGAAAATAGAAAAATGCAAGGGATGGCTGAATTTCACTATTTCTGGGGAGGTGGGGAAGAGGTTGCAATTGATGATGAATTACTTACAAGTATACTCTAGGGAGATAGAGAGAAAACCCGATCGCGCGGATTTGCACCTTAAATCCGCGCTATTCATGATATGGGATAAGACTTTATTGTTGAAGTATTTTCGTATTCGTTTACCAAAGTCTATTTACAATGCAAAAGTTAGTTATCTTTAACATTAGGTTATAATGCTTTACTTAATCCGATGCGAATAAAAACGACAAAATAGATGTTGGTGAGATCATTGAAGAAACGAACTATTATCCTTTTGGCTTGGCACATCGTGGCTATAACGAGAAGAATAATACCATTGGAGAAAAATATAAGTATCAATACAATGATTATTGAGAATAAAGCGTTTAGCTTTAGGTGAAAATACCGCACGTAGTGCTGAATTACAGGATGAGTTAGGATTAAACTTGTACGATTACGGTGCAAGGAACTATGATGCCGCAATTGGTCGATGGATGAATGTGGATCCGTTGGCGGAAGAGTTTCCGGCTTGGAATCCGTATCATTATGTACACAATAATCCGATTAATTTGATTGATCCTACGGGGATGGCAGCTGATGGGTGGATTATTAATAAAAAATCAGGTGAAGCAAAATTTAGTGAAAGTTATGATGGAACTAATACACCTGATGGATGGTACTATGGAAGTGCAATAATTGGTGATAAAACAATTTATAATGCTGATGGAACACATCAATCGATTGATTCGGGAAGTGAAAATTGTGTGTCGTGTCATCATGAATTTATTTTTGGTAAAGATGATACTATGTCAAAATTAAATGGAGGAGTCTTTAATGGATTAAGTTTTACAATGGAAGGCGGCAAGTCATCTCCTTGGGAAGCTCCAAAAGGAAGCCGATTTACCCCATGGGTAGATATGACGGTGTTAATGATTTTTGCCATGGATGTATTTGGGCCTGAAACAGTGTTACCTGGAGTTGCGCCTGATGGAAGTAATACTTTTGCGCCTAAAGCAAATAATCAATCGATTTCACCACAACCAATAGTGCCTGTTGTGCCTACTACAGATAGAGTTACAATGCAACGAATAGATTATAGTGCAACTGATCGAATAGGAAATAATGCTTCTGTAATTCATACACCGTATCCAAGAGATACTTCAGTAGTAAAAGGTAATGGACATGTTGTAATTAAAAATAATACCAATGATTCGTTAAAAGCAATGAGATTAAGAGATTTAAAAAATAGTAGATAAATGATACAAAAAGAATATTTAAATTGTTTAGTAATTTTATTACTGTTTTTAGGAGCATGTAATAATAAAAATGCACTAAAAAATGAGAGTAAAATTGAAACAAATAATAGAATTAGGTATGAGATGATTTTTCCAGATACAGTTATTATTGGTAAAGAGTACTTCGGATTAATTAACTACAATAGTAGCTTAGATTCTGTAACGACTAAATTTGGTGTTAAAGGTAAAAATAGGTATGTGAGATTAATTATGACAACTACCGAAACAGTTGATTATGATTATAAATATCTTAAAAGTATTGTTAAAGATACTTTTGGAGCTTATGATAATAGAACTATTGATTTTTTGTTGAAATTTAAAAAATTAGGTACTACATATATTGATGGATTAATAAATGATGTAGTTTTAATTGATTTGGAAGAAAAAAATAGTAATGGTGAAGAGATGATAAGATGGATAGAAGATGAAGTAAGAGTAACAAAAAAAGTAGTCGTTATTGACGAAGAATAAAACACCACCCCAACCCCGATCGCGCGGATTTAACTTCAAGCCCTTCGGTTAAAGCCTCGAGTGCAATCCGTGCGCATAAATTATAAAGGATGAAAAACCCGCTAGTCGAAAGATTAGCGGGTTTTGTGTTATAAAATAGCTTGTGATTTTTTTAGTAGTCTTTTTTAATCAAATAAAATCCTACTTTTATGGGGGTAGTTGGTTTTGTAAGTTGAGCGAGCCCACGGATTTAATTTCAAGACGTTCGACTAAAGCCTTAGGTTTATTGTGAGTTTTGAAGTGAACATAGCATGTATGAGGTATAGAAAGGCACGGATTGTAAATCCACGCTATCGGGATCAATGACATTGAACATGTTTTTTAGTTTCGTCATCCATTTTTTGTATATCGTTGATGTGTTGCTCTGTTTCTTTGTCGTAATAGGTGTTTTTTTCTCCTTCCTTTAATCTATCTACCCACCCTAAACCGCCAATAAAACTAGCACAAAAGGAAATTAATCTGTAAGCGTGGCATAGCCCAACACAGAAAAATCCGCAGTGTTTAGTTTTCCTTCGAACGTCCAATTGACAGGATCTCCCGATTCGTTATTGACCCAATTAAAAGTTCCAGAATAAAAACCTGACATAGAAGATAGCACAAGTAAGGAAGAATTGTTTGCTGAACCTTGAGGACTCGTTCCTGTATGGCATAAAAGGGTAGCTGAAATACTGTTTATAGAACCATTTATATTTATTTGAGCATTGACATGGTCTTTTCCCATAAAATGTTCGGGGGAAGAAGCTTCTCCTGTTCTATAAAAAAAGACATTGCCAATTTCAGCTCCTGCTTCTAATTTGCCGGAAGCGGGAGTGATATTCTTTTGTAAAAGGTGAATTCCGTTCGTGTTTATTTCTTTGAAGTAGCGGTCACTAGTCGTATTCATCTCAACATAGGAAGCTCCGTTTTTAATCTCGTTTTGTAAAAATGCATTTACTTGGCTTATTTCGCTTTTAAATCGCGTGAAATGCTCCTCTGATACTTTGTCTAATTGGTTAATCGTACTAGTCGGAAGCAGCTTTAAAAAGTCACTTTTAGCATTTAGATTCAAGTAATAAGTTAAGTTCTTTTTGTCAATCGATACAAAATTTTGCAATATTCTTGAATCTTCAGCATAACTCCTTATTTCTGCTACATCGTCCTTTTGACAGCTAAAACTCAAAAACAATAGGCTAATCAGCAATAGATTTAATACTTTTTTCATGGTTTATATTTTTAGATTAATACGGTGTGAATTTCAATAGGAAGGAATTTATCTTCAAATTGTAAGTCACATGATTAAACGACTAGGCTAGATGACATAATCATTGTAAAATAAAGTATTTTTATTTTTAATTTAAAATTTAAAACACTGATTTTTAGGTGGTTATTTCTTTTGTGAACGAAATTTGTGGTTTGTGTTTGATTTTTACTGATTTGCCTTGATCAGTGTTCTACCCAATCGCACGGATTGAACTTCGTTCAATTCGGCTAAAGCCTCGGGTGCAATCCGTGCGCCTAAATAAAAAATAAAAACCCGTTAGTCGAAGGATTAACGGGGTTTGTTTTATAAAATAGTTTGTAATTTTTGTGGTATCACAAGCAGCAGACCTGTCTAAAAGAACGGTACAAATAGAGTAGTAGAATGGGTTGTGTTTTGTAGGGGGTTTATAAGGGGTTTTATAAGGGGTGTGTCCATAGTGAGTCCATGGTGTGTCCATAGTACCTCCATTAAAAAGACTGTTTTGAATAGACGCACTATAGATACACCATTAAGTCACCTTTGATACATAGTATACTTAACTCCTACTTGCTACCTATCGTGTAAATCAAAGTTATCAGTTATCGGTTATCAGTAGACTTAGATTTTTTGTTCGTTGTTGGCTGGGAGTTGCAGAAATTGAGGTTTGTTTGTTTGTTTGTTTGTTTGTTTGTTTGTTTGTTTGTTTGTTTGTTTGTTTGTTTGTTTGTTTGTTTGTTGTCTCAATGAGAAACTCACTACCTCACCAAACACCAAACAAACAACAAAAAAACCACCCCTACAAAGGGATGGTTTATCTTTCTTATGAATATTTTCCGTTAACCGTTAACTGTAAACCAATCTAGCAATCCGATAAGTTCACTGCTACAGCTAATCCGCCTTCAGAAGTTTCTTTGTATTTGTTGTTCATGTCTTTAGCCGTTTCCCACATAGTACTCACTACTTTATCCAACGGTACTTTAGCATTTTTAGGGTCTGTATCCAATGCTAATTCAGCAGCATTAATTGCTTTAATGGCACCCATAGCATTGCGTTCGATACACGGAATTTGCACCAAGCCTCCAATAGGATCACAAGTTAGACCTAAGTGGTGTTCCATGGCAATTTCTGCCGCCATCATCACTTGTTCCGGACAACCACCCATTAATTCACACAATGCACCAGCGGCCATTGCACTAGAAACGCCAATTTCTGCCTGACAACCACCCATAGCAGCTGAGATAGTCGCACCTTTTTTGAAGATACTGCCAATTTCACCCGCAACGAGTAAGAATTGTTTAATTTCTTTTTCGCTGGCTTTGTGGTTTTCGATCACTAAGTAGTACATCAATACCGCCGGAATCACACCTGCACTTCCGTTGGTAGGAGCGGTAACCACACGTCCTAGAGCAGCATTTACCTCATTAACCGCTAGCGCAAAGCAACTTACCCATTTCAAGATTTGGCGGAAGTATACTTTTGTTTTGCGGATTGTTTGCAACCATTCCTGTGGATTGGTGTAAGGCAAATCGCTTTTGAGGTTTTGGTGTGAATCATACGCACGTCTGCGAACATTGAGTCCCCCAGGCAAAACCCCTTCCGTATGACAACCGATGTACATACACTCGAGCATGGTGTTCCACACGCGCATTAGTTCACGGTGAATCTCATCCTCACTGCGCAAAGATTTTTCATTTTCATAAACCAGTTGAGAAACCGTCATATTTTGTTCTTTGCAGTAGGCTAACAGTTCCGTAGCCTTGTCGATAGGATAAGGAAAATTCGCCTTTATCTCATCGTTTTTTACATTTGCAGCACTTTCTTCTTTTACGACAAATCCACCGCCAATCGAGTAAAAAGTAGAAGCATACGTTTCTCCTGTTTTTGTTTGTACCGTAAAGGTCATCCCATTGGCATGGAAAGGCAAGAAGTTTTTATTGAAAACGATATGGACTTTAGGATCAAAAGTAAGGAGTATTTCCGCTCCTAAATTGATGGTTTTAGTCGTATTAATTTCGGCTATAATAGCGCTGATATTTTCTACGGGAACATATTCAGGATCGGCACCGCTAAGTCCTAGCATAACTGCCAAGTCCGTTGCGTGTCCAACACCTGTTAAAGAAAGCGAACCAAATAAGTCAATGGTTAGCTCTTGCACTTGGGTAAATAGGTGACGTTCTTTTAGTTCTTTCAAGAAAAGCTCTGCGGCTCTCCAAGGACCTAATGTGTGTGAGCTCGAAGGTCCAACGCCAATCTTGAGCATATCAAAAACAGATATACATTCCATAATGTTGCATGATTTAATCGTTACGAAGATAAGTAAAAAGTGCGGAGTCACAACGGTCGGATTTGGATTTAACGTATACCCTAATTAAAGTTTTAGTCGATGAATTGTACATTGAATTCGGTATAAATTGGAAGAGAAGGAGTGGAAACAATAGGTATTTAAGAGAATAGATGGGAATAGTGTGGAAAAATACCTGTCAGTAAATCTGACGAAGTTGGTGGTAAAATGAGGAGGAATGACTTGTTTTGTGACAAAGTGGCATTGTGGGAAATAAAATTGCACAAAAAAAGAGTCAGAAATGACACAAATTGTTCTTGGCACAAAGATTGACTATTAGTAAGCGAGCCTGAGGTTCAAAAAACGAATAAGGAAAATTAAGTATAAAAGATAAACGATAAACATATTATGAGTAAAATAATTGGTATTGACTTAGGAACTACGAACTCATGTGTTTCTGTAATGGAAGGTAACGAGCCAGTAGTAATCACGAATGCGGAAGGTAAAAGAACAACCCCTTCAGTTGTAGCATTTGTTGAAGGAGGAGAAATTAAAGTTGGAGACCCTGCAAAACGTCAGGCAGTAACTAACCCTACAAAAACAGTAGCGTCTATCAAGCGATTCATGGGTGAAAAATTCAGCCAAATCCCTGGAGAAATTACAGCTGTACCTTACAGTGTAGTGAAAGGAGATAACGATACCCCTCGCGTTGATATTGACGGACGTTTATACACACCGCAAGAAATTTCTGCCATGACTTTGCAAAAGATGAAGAAAACAGCAGAAGATTTCTTAGGACAAGAAGTAACAGAAGCTGTAATTACGGTACCAGCGTATTTTAATGACGCACAACGTCAGGCAACAAAAGAAGCAGGTGAAATTGCAGGATTAAAAGTAAGACGTATCATTAACGAGCCAACAGCGGCTGCTTTAGCATACGGATTAGACAAAACAGGAAAAGATCAAAAAGTAGTTGTATACGATTTAGGAGGAGGTACATTTGATATTTCGATCTTAGAATTAGGTGATGGAGTATTTGAAGTACTATCTACAAACGGAGATACACACTTAGGAGGGGATGACTTTGACAACGTAATCATCAACTGGTTAGCAGAAGAATTTAACAGTGCAGAAGGTGTAGATTTACGCAAAGATGCAATGGCATTACAACGTTTAAAAGAAGCTGCTGAGAAAGCAAAAGTAGAGTTGTCATCTGCTACACAAACAGAGATCAACTTACCGTATATCACGGCTACAGCTTCAGGACCGAAACACTTGGTACAAACGTTGACAAGAGCGAAATTCGAACAATTGTCAGATGATTTAGTACGTCGTTCAATGATCCCTTGTGAAAAAGCATTAAAAGATGCTGGATTGTCAAAATCGGATATCGATGAGGTAATCTTAGTAGGTGGATCAACACGTATCCCAAGAATTCAAGAAGAAGTAGAGAAATTCTTCGGTAAAAAACCACACAAAGGAGTAAATCCAGATGAGGTAGTTGCTATTGGAGCTGCTATTCAAGGTGGGGTATTAACAGGAGATGTAAAAGACGTATTGTTATTAGACGTTACACCACTTTCATTAGGTATTGAAACTATGGGAGGTGTGTTTACGAAACTAATCGATGCGAATACAACAATTCCAACGAAGAAATCACAAGTGTTCTCTACAGCTGCAGATAACCAACCATCTGTTGAAATCCACGTATTACAAGGAGAGAGACCGATGGCAAATGACAACAAAACGATTGGTCGTTTCCACTTAGACGGTATTCCACCTGCACAAAGAGGGGTGCCTCAAATTGAAGTAACGTTCGATATTGACGCTAACGGAATCATCAAAGTATCTGCAACAGATAAAGGAACAGGTAAATCACATGACATTCGTATTGAAGCTTCGTCAGGATTGACAGAAGAAGAAATCGAAAGAATGAAAAAAGAAGCAGAAGCAAATGCTGATGCAGATAAAAAAGCAAAAGAATCGGCGGATAAAATTAACGAGGCTGACGCGATGATTTTCCAAACAGACAAGCAATTGAAAGAATTTGGAGATAAATTATCGGAAGCAAATAAAACGGCGATTGAAGGAGCTTTAGAGGAGTTGAAAAAAGCATACGAAACAAAAGACGTAGCTACAATCACTCCAGCTTTAGACAAAATCAATGAGGCTTGGAAAGCAGCTTCTGAAGAAATGTACAAAGCGCAAGCGGAGGCTCAACAAGGAGGTGCACAAGACGCTCAACCAAACCAAGGGGCTAACCAAGGTGGAGGAGATGCTGAAGGACCTCAAGATGTGGAGTACGAAGAAGTAAAATAAGAACCCTAAAGTTTTTATAGTTATAATGGAAGAACCGAGTCTTTTTAGGCTCGGTTTTTTTTATTACGCCAAACAAGCTTGATGCAAAATAGACAGGCAATGGTCAATTTCATCTAAACTAAGATGAGCAAACCCCAAGCGCATGCCCGTTAATTTTTTGCTTTGATACAATAAAGTCGTGGGAATATACAAGTTATTGAGTATGCAAAATGTACGTACACGCATTAAATTGATCGGTTGCGTAAAGGTAATCCAAACGGCTAGATCCCCGTCAGGTACTGTAAACTCAATGCGATCACCCAATAAAGTACGCAAGACTTGACAGCAATAATCGCGTCTTTCTTTGTAGATTCGGTTGACCTTCACTTGATGCCTAAATAAAGTACCTTCCTCTATTAATTCCGCTAAGGTATGCGCTGTAAAAAAGTTATTTGGATTCTCCAGTAAGGCTTTGTGTTTTTCTAATTCTGCGATGAGGTTCTCCGGCGCAATGATAATGCCTGTTGTAAAATCTGGAGCCAAGGCCTTTCCAATTGAACTAAGATAGATCACCAAACCTTTCGTATCCCCACTTACTAAAGGAAGCGGAGGGGTGTGGTTGTAGTGAAAATCAAAATTGACATCATCCTCTAAGAGAATAAATCCATACTGTTGAGCCAGTTGCAACAATTTCATTTGCTGTTGTGCAGAAAGAGAAACCGTTGTTGGATATTGATGGTTGCTACTTAAATAGACGAGACGTAGTGGCGTTTGTTGACACAACTTTTCTAGGGCAGCGAGGTCAATTCCCTCTTTGTGTAAGGGAATCGGGTGCAACTGAGCACCTGTATGTTGTAAAATGACATTGCTGCCATAATAGCTGTATTCACTAATGGCTACGTGATCCCCTGCTTGGAGTAATAATCTAGCACAGAGATATAAAGCTGAGGTCGTACTAGTTGTAGTGAGTAGATTTGCAGGAGTTGCTTGAATATTTCGCGTTACGTTAAGGTAGTTGACCACTTGTTTTTTAAAACGCAGTTCCGCTTTTTTCGTATAAGGATCAAAGTATGTACTGTGTTGTTTCCGCTTGAGATTAGCGCTAAAGATCGCTGCTAGTTCTTCTTGAAGTCCCAAGCGAATATCGGGGATACCATCCGTAAAGTAGTAGGTACAAGTATGTTGCTCATAAGGTAAATCCAGGCGATTATCTGTGCGAAAAGAATATGCAGTAGTTGGCGAAAAGGGATGTGAATTGCGGTGTACCTGTTCTCTCGGATGATGAACAAACGTTCCTTGATTGGGATAGCTTACCAGCCAACCTTGTGTAGTGAGTTCGTCAAAAGCAGCAATAATCGTATTGCGATTCACCCCTAAGAGTTCCGCTAATTTTCTGCTTCCTGGTAATTTAGTTTGTACGGGAATAATATTGCGTTGAATGGCATTGCTAAACTGATTGGCAATTTGCATATAAACAGGCGTTGTAGAAGCTTTGTCTATTTGTATCAAGCGGTTATACGGTAGGGAAAACGATTGTGCCATGGTTCAAGTCAAACAAAAATCAATGCCTACAAAAGTAAGGATTATCTCCCGATTAATGCAGGCGCTTGTAAAAGGTTTTCAACGGTTAAGGCATAGCAATACTGGGGTACACTGCGCGCGCCAAAACTCTCTTTCCAATAGAGTAAACCCGGATTGAGTTGTTTGGGACTGCTGTGGCTACTGCCAAAATCAAAATAGCGTTTCGTTGACTTGTATTGCTCCATAAGGGTGTACATAAGCAAATCAAGCGCTCCGTTTTTATTGTCTTCTTCTTTACCTGCTATATATTGTAAGTGAACGACTTGAGGGTGTATAAACAAGGTTGTTCCTCCAACTATTTCCCCTTGTGCGTTGTACACATTCATTTGTTTGATGTTAGTTGGAAAAGCTTGCATCAAGTGTGTAATCTCTTCAAGTGAGTGTACGGGAGTAGTGTGATAGCGCGCTTGCAGACGCGGCTCAAGTACAGCTTGCCAAAAAGAAGTAGCCGAAGGGTCTTCTGCGATGTAATATCCTTGTTTTTTACCCTTTTGTATCATTCTTTTTCTATTGGTATTTAATGGGTTAGGGCTTGCTAGATCCAACGTGGATAACAGTTGTACACTGAGTAAGTTTCCACGCAAGGCATTGCTTAAAAAGGCAAGGTTATTGGTAGGGGTTTGACTGTAAATAACGGGGATTTCATTGAGGATAACCGATGAAATATCGTGTAGTTTGCAATATTGAGCAAGGGCTTCTATAATGGCAATAAACTGCGTAAAAGTCAAAGATGAGGCATGAATAATACCCCCATAACTCAACCCAAAATGACTACACAGGACACCATCTTCTAAATGAGCAGGAAGAAGTGCCACTAGCTTCTTACCTTCGTATAGTAAAAGAGAGTGATCGCAAAAGCGATCTCCGTGATACTCCATAAATTCGCGTTGGAATAAAAAACTGGCGTTTGTCGCCTGTTGGAGCATGTTGTTCCAGTCGTTTTTTAGGCGTGTATTGTAGTGTACTACTTTCAAATTTCAATGGTGTTTTTTTAGCATGAAGACGAAAGCGTAAAAATAGGGAAAGAAAACGCAAAAATCGAAAAGAAAATACAACTTATAAAGAAACCTTTTTTCTAAAAGAAGAAATAATAGTATGGAAAATTACAGGTGTTTGTTTTGAAAAATGAGATAAAAGAACAGGAGAGTGTTAAAAATTAGTTGTAGTTGTTTTGTGAACGATAGATCGGGTAATTTGTAGTATATTTCGGCTTTAATTTAATTTAATCTAAATAACAAATAACTGATGAGACAAAATTATGTACGCATTCCAATTTTATATGTCGCACTAGCTTCGTTTTTATGGATAGGTAGTAGTTATGCGAGTTCAATGGTGGACGATCGAGCAGTTGGGGTAGAAGTTTACAAGCCGAAATTACCTGCGTATACACCAGTAAACGACTATGGCTCCTTTGTGATTCGAATGGATCAAAAATCCAATTGGACGGAAAAAGAGTTTCTAGCGCAAGCTCGATCTTTTTTTGGGATGAATGAAACCAATACGTTTCAATTCATACACCGCTATACAGACGAGTTAGGTAAAGTACATAACACCTATCAACATTTTGTAGGACAGTATCCCGTAGAAGGACAGATGTTTATTGTACACAGTGATGCTAAAGGCCGTGTAACGGGGGTAAATGGTACAATCATTCCCATTGAAAATAAGAAAAGCACGTATAGCTTGAGAAGCAATGTCAAGAAAAGACCGATTGTTTCCAAAGAAAATGCGGTGAAGATTGCGTTGAAGGCGAATCAGATCAAAAGGGATCAAGCACAAGACTACCCCATAGAAACCGTTTTTGTCAAATCAACAAAAGAGGAAGGGCTTTTTGTCTTGGCGCATAAAATTCGCGTAGAGGATAGCAGTGGTCTTCGCTTAATGAGTAAAAATGTGTTTGTTGATGTGGAAGATGGAGCAATTGTAAACGAGGTTTCTCTTATTGCTCATGCCAATGTAAGAGGTAGTGGAAATGGCTTTTATCGCCCCAATTTACCTTTGGAGTTAACAGCAGTAAATGGCAAGTATCAACTGGTTGATACGGAGCGTAATATCACTACATACAATGCTGAAAATATGACTAGTGATTGGGATTTCTATGATGAATTAGGAGACTTGATCGAATCGTCAACGCCTACTTTTCCTCAAAGCCCTGTAAATGATCTGCATTGGGGGTTAACAAGAACCTACGATTATTATAAAGAAAGACACCATAGGAATAGCTTTGACGGAAAAGACGGGGAGATTTCGGCGTATTACAATCCTATTTTTTTAGATGGGGATTCAAACTCTGGTTTTCCTGATAATGCCTTTGCCATGCATAATATCCGGGGAAATTTCTTAGTGTTTGGCCGTGGATCAGGTTATTTTAATCCGTTGGTTACTTTGGATGTTGTAGGCCATGAATTCAGTCATTTAGTTGTGGGACATAACGGACGTGGTGGTTTGGTCTATCAAGGTGAATCAGGGGCGTTAAATGAAGGATTTGCGGATATTTTTGGAACGTCTATTGAGCATTTTGCTACGGATGATGCCGATTGGCTTATCGGAGATGGTATTGTGAATTTTACAGGTTATAGCTATATGCGCAATATGCAAAACCCTAAAAACAACCATCCAGCAAGTAGACAACCCAATACGTATTTAGGAGAAAACTGGGCTGATACAAGGGCTGGAGCATGGGATAATGGCGGTGTACACGTTAATAGTGGTGTGATGAATTACTGGTACTATTTGCTAGCTGAGGGAGGCAGTGGAATGACAGATCCTATTTTCAATGAACAAAACGAAGTGGTAACTCCAGCGAAGGATTATATTGTATCGGGAATAGGGATACAAAAAGCAGAAAAAATTGCTTATCACACCTTGATGAGTCAATTGGGAAGTAATTCACAATACGCGGATGCAGTAGCAGGTACGCTAACGGCTGCAACTGACTTGTTCGGTGAAGATTCTGAAGAGTATTTAGCTGTTTACGATGCTTGGTATGCTGTCGGTTTATTGGAAACGCCAAGAGAAAATATGGGAATCGAAGACTTTGAATTGAGCGAAGAGGTATTCAGTATGTATCCGAATCCTGTTTCAAATGGAGAATTAACCATCTTGCTCAAAGAGGAAAGAGGAAGTGTTGCTTTCTATACTATGGCAGGGCAAAAAGCAACCCCCGATTTTACAGTAGAAAAAGGAGAAAATAAAATTCATATTCCTCAGCTTAAAACAGGTACTTATATTGTGTTTTTTGAAAGTAATACAAAAAAAATATCAACGAAGATTGTGGTGAGATAGTATAAAAAAAAGTTAAGGCTTTTCTTGCTTCATTCTTTGTTTTGTAGTGTAAAGCCTTGATTTTTTTAATACAGACACTTAATTGTTTAGTTTATCGGAGGATTTGTTTGTGGGTAATGTTAAATATTTGCGATAAATGTTTTGTTAAATAAATATTAGATATATTTTGGTATATTTCCAAAATGTTAATAACCCAAATGCAAAACAAAACAAATACATGAAAAAAAATTACGCAAGGCTTTCTTCTATCTATGTTGCTTTAGCTTCCTTTCTCTGGATTGGAACGGGCTATGCGGCTACAGTAGAGCTTGATAATACGGTTGGAGTAGAGGTGTATGCAACACAATTACCCACTTACAAACCGTTGAATGATTATGGTTCTTTTGTTATTCGAATGGATAAAAAGACCCACCTGACAGAGCAAGAGTTTCTAGCAAAAGCCAATACTTTTTTTGGTTTAAACGAAACCAATTCCTTTAAGTTATTGAGTTCTTATACCGATGTGTTAGGTAAAATACACAATACCTACCAACACTATGTTGGCCAGTACGCAGTAGAAGGACAAATGTTTATTGTTCACCAAGATAAGAATGGAAGAGTAACTTCTGTAAATGGAACTATTATCAACATTGAAAATAAAAAGAGTTTATACAGTTTACGAGCCAATGTAAATAGAAAACCAGTGATTACTTCAGCTAAGGCATTGGATATTGCACTGCAAGCGAATAAAATAACAGGTGATCGCCAAACGGATTATCCCGTAGAAACGGTATTTATGCGTTCTGCTAAAGAGGATGGCGTATTTGTTCTCGCGCATAAGGTTCGAATTGAAGATTTCTCCAAAGCAAGAATGATGAGTAAAAACGTTTTCATCAGTGTTGAAAAAGGAGAAATTATAAACGAAATCTCTTTGCTAGCGCATGTAAATGTAACGGGTTCAGGTGATGGGTTTTATGCTGATAATTTGCCGCTAAACTTAACGTTGGAAGACGGTAAATACAAAATGCATGATACAGAAAGAAAATTAAAAACCATAGATGGAACAACAGTAAGTGAAGATTGGGAGTTTTACAGAAAACAAGGAACAGTATATGAAAGTGATACGCCAATTTTCGCTCCAAGTCCTGCCAATGACGTTCACTGGGGATTAGCGAAAACGTATGACTATTACCGTGAAGTGCACAACAGAAAGAGTTATGATAATGATAATGGAGAAATAACCGCTTATTATAATCCAGTGGCAATGGATGGGGATGAATCAGGATTTCCTAACAATGCAGTAGCTATGTCATCACCCTTTAATATTCTCGTTTTTGGAAGAGGATCAAGAGACTATAATCCATTGACAGCTTTGGATATTACAGGGCATGAGTTCACGCATTTAGTTGTAGATAACAATGATAGAGGTGGACTGCAGTACCAAGGAGAATCAGGTGCCTTAAACGAAGGGTTTGCTGATATCTTTGGAACATCAATTGAGTTTTATACAGTTGATCATGCGGATTGGTATATGGGAATGGGCGTGCTAAAAGACAATGCATATCCCTTTATGCGAAACATGAAAAACCCGAAAGAGGGACGTGGATATGCGAGACAGCCTAATACCTACAAAGGTGAGTTTTGGGCAGCAACAGGATTTATGGATTGGGACAATGGTGGTGTACACATCAACAGTGGTGTGATCAACTATTGGTACTATTTGCTAACCGAAGGTGGTACGGGAATGACAGATCCTATTCTAGATCGCCAAGGTCAAATCATCACCCCTGCGAAAGAATATATTGTGTCGGGAATTGGTTTGCAAAGAGCAGAAAAAATTGCCTATCATACCTTAATGACTCAATTAGGTAGAAACTCACAGTTTGCAGATGCAGTTGAAGGTTCTTTAACGGCAGCAGAAGATCTGTTTGGAGAAGATTCTGAAGAATACCTAACGGTTTACGACGCTTGGTATGCTGTAGGTCTATTAGAAACGCCAAGAGAAAATATGGGGGTTGAAGACTTTGAACTGACAGAAGAAGTGTTTAGCATGTATCCTAATCCTGTTTCAAACGGAGAATTAACCGTATTGATTAAGGATGAAAAAGGAAGTGTGACCTTCTTTTCTATGGCAGGACAAAAAGTAACACAAGATTTTACCGTGGAAAAAGGAGAAAATAAAATCCAAATTCCGCAGTTGAAAACAGGAAACTATATCGTTGTTTACGAGAGTAAAGAACGCAAGATAACAGAGAAAATTATTGTGAAATAAATACATAAAAAAACCGAGACTCAAGTCTCGGTTTTTTTATGCTTTATGATTTTTGTTCCTTGTTGAAGTATACTAAGTAATAGTACATTTGCTTTTCTTCATCCCATCCTTTTTCTACAAATTTATCTGCACTTTCAGGGTTGATAAAGTCTAACTTAATCTGAATGTTCGTATCTAAATTAATTACGTTTTTAATTTTCTTACGCGCATCAGAAACCGCGTTATTTGCAATAGGAAACGAAGTCGTATCTTCAATGCTGTATTTTTCGCCTTTATCTACTTTGTAGTTTTTGAACTCTGAAATTAGATCTGGATTGTCGATCACTTCATTTAAGAAATTAGTTTCTTCAAATTCGTCATTTTTCGCAAAGTAGTTTACAGAGCGATTCATAAACATCACTTCTTCTTTCTTATCCTCTGCGGGTAGGACTACATCTTTGGCGAAATCTTGACAAAACTTCAAGTATTTTTTTGTCATATACGCCTCATCTTGGAAAATATCAACACTTAAAAAGTGCTCTAACCAATAACGCGCATCATAACGGTTACTGTCAATAGTAAGGATTTTATATCCTTCCTCTTTTTTGTAATTAAAGATGATACAACCTTTGTCTAACTTGTTTAAGTTAATACCTTGTTGTAAAATCATTTCTAAATTAGAACCGTTTTCTTGAAATTGTAAAAAATCAGACTTGATCTCGCTTTTGAAAATCCCAATTGCATCAACTACATTGTTGTCAATCGAAGTATTCGTTAAATACGTAACATAAACTTCTCCGTTTTTAATATGCGGATGATTGGATTGTTCAAATAGATGTCTGGTTATTTTCTGAGAGATTTCATGTGCTTTTTCTGTTGAAGGCGCATTGAATAATTCTGCCGCATAATTAAACATATCGTTGAACTCTAAATCAACATCATGTACAAATTGAAAATAATTTTCTTCTTTCTCACGGAAAGGTTTGAAGAAATATTCTTTTAATAGAGGTGCGATTTCGTCATTCAAACTGTAAGGCTCATCTGATAAAAAGATTGCTTCATTTCTACTTTTATTTCCAACTCTATGGATAGATAAAGTTTCTACGTGTGCATTAAAAAGGTTGATCATAATACTAGTTATATATGTAGTAGATCGTTTATAGATCTGTTATTTTTTAAATTAAAAAATTAATTCCAATTATCTTCTCCATAGTCTGTAAAGCTATCATCGCCTTCAAACATATCATAATCTTCCTCGTCGTAATCATCGTCAAAATCACCGAAAATATCATCGTTCGATACCGGATCCGCTGAGAATGATTTTGTAGGAATGTGGTCAGGTAAAATACCATGAGAGAATAACAATTCAGGATATAGTGCCCCTGGTTCTTCTTCTTCAATAGCAGCTAATTCGACGAAGAATGTCCACATATTAAGGAAGTCATAAACGTAGATGATCTTCGTTTGATCTTCATCCAAAACCGAATTGATAGATGTCGAAGCCATTGTTCTTCCTGCCTGTTGATCGTCGCTCATATCAAAAAGAGAAATCTCTTCCTCTTGTTGGGTCCAGCTGTCGTCACAAGCATAAAATGAAGCCGCTTCCATACCGTCAAAGCCAAATGCATTTACAATAGCATTGTGCAAATCTTCTAAGGTGTCGTCTTCTACTATAGCGATGTCGCGAAAAATATCTTCCTCAGTATCAAGGATAACTCTGAATTTATAAACCATAATTTTTTAAACCAATTAGAACTGCAAATTTAAAATTATTATTAACTCTTTTCTTATAAATGAACTCTTTTTATTTGTAAACCAAGCTTCTGTTTTTTCTCGGTTGGAAATCAAAAGATTACTGTCTTTTACAATTCATCGTTCTAAAATAACAGTTCGTCTACTATTTTTTTTTTACTATTTACTATTCTCTAATCTTTGTCCTGTAAATCAAATGAAGTAGTTATGAAATTTATATTTTTGATGATTGTAACACTAATACAATTCGCCTTTCAGTTTGTGACGTTAGTCTCTGTCCCTTCAACGTATAGTGAGGAAACTGCTGTGCAGCAGGAAAAAGAGGAAACTAGCTATAGAAGTAAGGGAATTAAAATTTATAAAAAACAAAATGAGAAATAATTACTTCAAATTAGTACTCTTAGCTTTTATCGTTTTTATTCTTTTTACACAAGTATTGAAGCTTCATTTCATGGATTTATCCCTGTTTTTAGGCTATTTGGTTTCTTTCGTAGGCATCATTGTACTTGTGAATCAATATTGGAAAGAAAATTATTGGACCAAGTTGACGCAAAGTTTAGATGGAAAGGAAAACAGTGTACACAAAGTGACAGCTATCGTTACAGCCGTAAATTTTGGATTTATTTGGTTGGTTAGTTTAGCCTTGAAAATTTTTGATACGCATCTTATCGGAGGGAGATCCTTTGATTACTTTATGGATACGAGTAGTTTTAGTTCCATTTTTAGTACTTCGTTTTTCTTTAGTATTTTGGTGTATATTTATTATTACACCTACTTTACTTCTTTAGATAAGAAAAGGAGTATCGCCGAGCAGAAGGTTATTACAGGAAGTGTCTCTGCTCAATTTGAAAGTTTGAAAAATCAACTCGATCCTCATTTTTTATTTAATAGCTTGAATGTATTGAATGCTTTAATTGAAGAAAATCCTGAAAAAGCGCAAGAATTTACCAGCGGGTTGTCTAAAACCTACCGCTATATTTTAGATCAAAAAAACAAAGAACTGGTTCCATTAGAAGAGGAATTGGATTTTGCTCAGACGTATATTGAACTGTTGCAGATGCGCTTTGAAGATAGTCTGACCTTTGAGATCGATCAAGAAATTAAACAAGAAGGAGCTAAAGTGGTGCCGTTGTCTTTGCAGTTGCTGTTGGAAAATGTAATTAAACACAATAAGGCCACGTCGAATAAGCCCCTGCATATTCTTATTAAACAAGAAAATGGCTACCTAGTAGTAGCTAATAATTTGAATTTACGCCAAATCAATGAAGATCGAAAGGGAATTGGCTTAACTAATATTGCCGATCGCTACGCCTTGTTGACTAGTAAACCCATTAAAATAGATCAAACAGAAACTGAATTTACCGTTCGCATACCGATCCTAACTAAACTATTTGAACCAATGAGAATAATCGATGTACAAGAAAATGAACAAGAAATCTTGATTCAAGCCAAAAAGAACGTAGAACGAATCAAAAAGTTTTACGCTCACCTTACCATGTATATTATGGTGAATACTTTTTTAATTGTTTTAAATATGATGACTGATTCCCGTTTTATGTGGAGCTTGATTGTCGTGTTTTCCTGGGGAATTGGACTGGTAGCGGATTGGATGAAAACCTATAACTATCATTTCTTCTTAGGAAAAGATTGGGAAGATCGCAAGATCCGCGAATACATGGAGCAGCAGAATAAACGTAGTACGAATTGGAAATAAAGAAAATAATGAATTTCTATAGCAAAGAAGTAGAACAAAAATATGGGCGTTATAAGCAGCAAAGAAGGGGGGATTTGAAAAGGCTTTGTATTCAAGTTGTTTTGTGGTTGTTGTTCACCGCTGTCATGCTTTACCAACAACTTTTTGGATTTGAAAATGTGGTAATCGGAATTCATACGCCTACCTATAAAAGTTCAGAGCGAATGTTTTATGAATTACCTTTGTTTTGGTTCGTTTTGTTATTGATACAATTTGCTTTTTTTTATGCTGAGTCTCTTCCGTTTTTGTCTAAATGGCAAGATTATTTAGAGCAAAAGGAATTTGAACGGTTAAAATACACTTACGAATATCAATTAAAACTAAAAGATGAAACCACTTCGAATTGTCATTATTGAAGATGAAAAACCCGCAGCGCGTTTGTTGGAGCGTAAAATAGAAAAACTAGGGTATCAAGTATTGGAGAAATTAACCAGTGTGGAAGAAGCTGTTCAATGGTTTCAACAAGAAGAAGAACCGGATCTGATCTTCTTGGATATTCAATTGTCAGATGGACTATCGTTCGAAATATTCGATCAAGTAGTAGTGAAAAGTCCAATCATCTTTACTACTGCCTACGATGCTTATGCATTGAGAGCATTTAAGCTCAACAGTATAGATTATTTGTTAAAGCCAATTGGAGACGTAGATTTAAAAGGAGCTATTGACAAATTTAACGAACAACGTGCTTCCTTTTTTGCCTTTACTGAACAGTTGAACTTGTTTAAATCTTTTTTATCTACTTCGCCAAAGGAAAGCAAAGAACGCTTTCTCATTAAACTCGGAACGCAATTGAAAATTATTCCAGTAGGAGAGATTGCCTGTTTTTTTAGTGCGAACAAAATTACCTACCTCAAAACAAAAGAAGGAAGAGACTATATTTTGGATCATTCCTTAGATGAGGTAGAAAAAACAATAGAAGCAGAGCAGTTTTTCCGCATTAGCCGCAAACACATCGTCGCTTTGGATGCAATTAAAGAAATTATTGCCTATAGCAATTCTCGATTGAAGTTGAGTTTGCTCGTTGATTTTGAGGAAGAACTCATCGTTAGTAGAGAAAAAGTTAACGATTTTAAGCTTTGGCTTAGTTAATAGATTCCTTTTTTTATTGAGAAAAAAGAAGATTATTTCTATATTATTGGCGCTAAACTAATATTAACGAATTTATTAACGAAACTTCTTTTTGATATCATGATTTTATTGATACTTTTACGAGGACGTTAAATTATAAATCATTAATATGAAGAAATTAGCAGTTGTTTTGCTAGCATTAGGAATGTTTTCATGTAAGCAAAATAATACAATTGAGATTACTACTAAAGATGTAGCTGACGATACAAAGATAGAGATCATGACTTCGGAAGTAGGTAATCCTTCTCCAACTGTTGTTTACACAGGAACGGTAAAAGACAATAAATTGGTTTTAGACAATCCTTTTACGGAATTAGAAGAAGCTTATATGGTATTGGGAGGTGAAATGCAAAACAATGTGTTTTTCATTGGAGAACCAGGACATATTACTATTTCATATACAAAAGACGAACCTACAGAAACGGTATTAGGTGGAAGTGAGAACAACGTCAAATTGCAGAAATTGCAAGAAGAGGTGAAGCCAACGGTGATTAAATTAAGATCGTTTATTGAAGAAAATCAAATGAAATTGATGCAGTTAAGTCAATCCGCTAACGATGAAGATCGCCAAGCTTTAGAGGCACTGCAAAATGAATATATGGGTTATGTTGAGAGCATCAACGAAGTATATAAAAAGTATTTAGCTGACAATGAAAACAATGCATTCGGCTTGTTGTTACTTTCTCAACAAATGATGTCTTCTCAAGATGGAGAAACAGATTTCGTAAAAGAATTCGATAAGTTTTCTGCAGAGTTAAAAGAATCTAAAGTAGGAAAGAAAATTGATTCAATGCTGAAAATGATGGGCTTGGATGAAGCTACTGCAGGATTAGAAGTAGGTGATATCGCACCAAACTTTACAAGTAAAACTCCTGAAGGAAAAGAATTGTCTTTAGAAGCATTTAAAGCTGGAAAGAAATTAGTTTTGATTGATTTTTGGGCTTCTTGGTGTGGTCCTTGTCGTGTTGAGAATCCGAATGTGGTAAAACTATACAACGGATTTAAAGACAAAGGATTGGATATCATTGGAGTTTCTTTAGATAAAGAGCAAGAAAAATGGGTACAGGCTATCGAAAAAGACGGTTTAGTTTGGGGGCAAGTTTCTAACTTGCAGTTTTGGAATGATGAAATTGCTGCTGAATACGGTGTGAGAGCAATTCCTGCCAATTACTTGATCAACGAAAAAGGAGAGATTTTAGCAATCAATCTTTACGGTGAAGAATTGTATAAAAAAGTTGAAGAACTTTTAAAATAAGAAATTAGATTCAAGTCTAATTCGACAACTTAATACTAAAAAAAAGGCAACAGCTGTACGGCTGTTGCCTTTTTTTATGTGAGGACCTAGTTGTATTTGTTTCATTTTGATGTCGTATACCGCTTTTTTTTCCTCTTTCTTACCTGTTAGGAGGCAAAGGGAATATTGTTAAAAAACGAGATAAAACAAGAGGTAGGGCGGTTTTTTTATAAATAAAAGAAGATTGGAAGGAAGAAGGAAATGAGAATCTGAAAAAAGAAAAGACCGCTATTTCCCTTTTTGGGAAGAATACTTAGGTTAAATTATTAGAATCGTTTTATAATCTTAAAATATAGTATTTGTTTTTATTATTTTATGATAACGGGAGTAAATTATCGTATAAATAACGATAAGTAGTTATATACCCGTTAAATATTAATAAAAAGTTCTATTTTTAAGCAGCTAATAAAACGAATGAGAAATGATGAAAGAAGATTCTAATTTAGAGAGAATCAAATTCGCCCCATACCGTGAGCGAATTCTATCTGCAGAAGAAGCAGCCTTGTTAATTCACGATAAAGCAATTGTAGGAGCGAGTGGTTTTACTAAAGCAGGAGATAGTAAATCAGTTTTACCTGCTTTTGCTCAGCGAGCAGCAAATGAAAAAGTAGCGATTACCTTAATTACGGGAGCTTCTTTAGGTCAAACAACCGATGCCGATTTGGCAAAAAATAATGCATTAATCCGCAGAATGCCTTTCCAAGCAGATTCTGATTTGAGACATGCTATTAATAGTGGTCAAGTAAAATATATTGACCAACATTTAAGTGAAACCATTGAACAGTTACAAGAGAAGCATATTCCACAAGTGGAAGTTGCTATTATTGAAGCTACTTATATTAACGAAGAGGGATATATCATTCCGACTACTTCTATAGGTAACTCTGCTTATTTTGCAAGTGTTGCGCAAAAAATTATAGTAGAGATCAATACCGCTATTCCGTTAAGTGTAGAAGGAATTCACGACAACTGTGTGCCTAAGAAGCAACCGAGAAGAGAGATGATTCCGATTCACACGGTGAAAGATCGTATTGGCGAATCCTTCATTCGCTTAGATCCTGCACGTGTAGTAGCTGTTGTTTTTTCTAGTATTGAAGATACCCCCGCTATTCTACCAGAACCAGATGTGAAAACAACGGCGATATCTACGCATTTATTAAATTTCTTTGAAGCAGAGGTGAAAAAAGGAAACCTAACGGAGGCTTTATTGCCTTTACAGGCTGGTATTGGAAAAGTGGCGAATGCGGTGTTGACAGGTTTTATTGATGGACCTTTTAAAGACCTAACGATGTATTCAGAAGTTTTACAAGATAGTACCTTCGATCTAATTGATTCTGGAAAAATGACTTTTGCTTCAGGGTCGTCTATTACGGTGACAGAGGCTTGTTATGAAAAAATCATCAACAACTTTGATCAGTATAAAGACAAATTAGTCTTGCGTCCACAAAATATTAGCAATGCTCCAGAGGTGATTAGAAGGTTGGGGATTATCGCCATCAATACAGCTATTGAGTTTGATATCTATGGAAATGTAAATTCAACACATATCAGTGGAAGCAAAATGATGAATGGTATTGGAGGATCCGGAGATTTCGCAAGAAACGCCTATCTGAGTATTTTCGTTACACAGGCGGCTTCTAAAGAGAATAAGATTTCTCACGTCCTGCCTATGGTTTCCCATGTAGACCATACGGAGCACGATGTGGATATTCTAGTTACAGATCAAGGTTTAGCAGATTTACGTGGACTTTCTCCGCGTGAACGAGCAGAGGTGATCATTGAAAATTGTGTACATCCTGATTACAAAGCAGAGCTAAGAGATTACTTTGAACGCGCGAAGGAATTAGGAGGACATACTCCTCATATTTTGGAAGAAGCATTCAAATTTCATACCCGTCTAAAACAAACAGGTTCTATGAAACCATAACCGTTAAAATCTCTACAAAACTGTAGAGATTTTTTTTGTTGTGTACCATTTTCCGAACCACGGAAGATACTTTTTATTATCTTAGCAGTAAAATGTACAGAACTTATAAAAATGAAAGTAGTTAGAATTGTTGGTGTGCCAGAACACTTTAATTTACCATGGCATTTGTGTATAGAAAACGGAGAATTTAATGAGGCAGGAATAGATTTACAATGGCAAGATGTTCCTGAGGGAACGGGTAAAATGTGTCAGATGCTACGTCAAAATGAAACAGATCTAGCTATTATCTTATCAGAGGGAATTATCAAAGACATTACAGCGGGCAATCCCACGTCTATTGTACAAGAATATGTTGCTTCTCCCTTACTCTGGGGGATTCACGTTGCCGCAGATGCGCCTTTTCAAACAATAGAGGATGTAAAACACAAACGCATTGCGATTAGCCGATATGGATCGGGCTCTCATTTAATGGCTATTGTTCATGCCAAACAAATGAATTGGGATTTAGATCAATTGGAATTTGTCGTGGTTGATACGCTGGATAAAGCAGTGATTGCTTTGCAAAATAAAGAGGCAGATTACTTTATGTGGGAGCGATTCATGACGCAACCACTCGTTGATCAACAAGTATTCAGGCGAATAGGGGAGTGCCCTACACCGTGGCCTTCTTTTTTACTCGTCGGAAATCAAGATTTTGTGGCAAAAAACAAAGCCTTAGTGCAACATCTAGTAGATATAATTAATACAACTACCGAAGAGTTTAAACTGATTCCCAGTATCGATCGTACGCTCGCAGAACGCTATGATCAAAAAGTAGAAGATATCCAACAGTGGTTATCCCTTACGCGATGGTCGCAAAGACAATTGTCTGCCGTTAATTACAATAAAATACAACAACAGTTAATGGACCTTCAGTTAATTGAAAATCCAAAAAAATACGAAGAAGTCAAGATGTAATTTTTTTTGTGTAAAATAGATGAACAATCAAGAAGTACAAATTATAAAGAAGAAAAAAAAATGGTATGAGTACCTGAGAATACCTTCTCCATGGGATAATATCATTGTTTTTATATTAAACGTACTACTTACTATTCCTGTATTTATCATTGTCCATCAAAATGTAATCGATCCTGAATGGCCTTATCATTTGGATCGTATTTTATTGTGCTTGGCAATTCTAGCGGTCTTTCAGTTTATTTTATTAAAACTAAAAACGATACTGTTTATCTGTATTGTAGTTTACCTCGGTATTTTCTTCATTGGAACCTCTCATGACGAGTATGATTTAGAATCCATTTTTGATGATTATCGCGTTATGATATACGCTATGGCCAGTACGCAAAATCCGCAAGATTTGATTATCTCTAAGCTTTTGCCGTTTCCCAATAAATCTAAAGTGATTAAAGCCATTGAATACGATAATCCCAAAGTGAGAAATTTTGCCTTATTAGCGACGACGAAAAATTTTTCAAAAGTACAGGGATATGGCGAATATCGTCAAATTATACAGTGTTTAGCCATTTTTAAAGAAGTGCGTACACGTTGGAATTACGTCAATGATCCTAAGGGACGAGAGTATATCGCCACTGCCTCTGAATCGCTCATGCATTTTTCGGGTGATTGTGATGATTACTCTATTTTAATGGCCGCTTTGGTTCGATCAATTGGGGGAACTCCAAGGTTAATTCACACCAAAGAACATATGTATCCCGAGATGTTGATTGAAAATAAGGATCATTTGGAAAAAGTCATCTTTTTGATCAAAGAGGTTTTATTTAAAGAAGAGAGTGCGGGGAAAGAAGTACATTATCACGTAGATGAACGCGGTCAAATTTGGCTTAATCTCGATTATACGGCCCGTTATCCTGGTGGACCTTTTATGTCTGAAGAAATTTTAGGACAACTAACATTAAATTAAACCTTAGAAAATTAAATACAATGGATATTACCAATACAACAGCATTACTCGCCGGAAGTATTTTGGGCGCTTTGGCAATTATTTTCGGAGCTTTTGGCGCACATGCTTTGAAAAAGCACATGGATGCTGAACGATTAGAAAGTTATGAAACGGGAGTGAAATACCAAATGTACCACGCAATTTTACTCTTGGTTATTGGGATTTTACCCCAACGAGAATATACCTATTATGCAACGAATCTAATTATTATTGGAGTACTTCTGTTTTCCTTTAGTATATACGGTTTGGTGCTTAGTGCGACTTTTGGAAAAAAAATAAAGATATTAGGCCCTATTACGCCCATAGGAGGACTAGCATTAGTCGCGGGATGGATTATGCTTTTTGTCGCTTTTTTGACCTTGTAATATTGACCTTGTACCCTTTGTCGATTACAATTAATTAAAAACACCTAATTCAATGCTATGAAAATAAATAAACAAATGCTATTGTTCGGAATAGCGATCATACTAACTGCGTGTAATTCTAATGCAAATTTTGAAATTGGAGGAACTGTAGCGCATGCAGCTGATGGAGAAGTTATCTACCTCAATAAGGTAGCGGACACTAACCCTGAAGAATTAATCAAAATAGATTCTGTTGTCGTGAAAAATGAGGAATTTTCGTTTACAGGTAAAGTAGAAGAACCCACGTTAGGGTATTTGTCTTTTCGAGAGCAAAAGGGAAGAATACCTTTGTTTATCGAGAACGGCAAAACTCAAGTAAGTGTGGATTTAGATAATTTCACCTCTTTGGCTTTGCAAGGAACGCCAAATAACGAAGTACTTAGTGAGTTTGAACGCAATTTAAGCTTGTTTAAATACAATTTGTTGAGCTACCAAGGCAATCAACAAAATGCCTATATGGAAGCTCTACAACAAAAGGACGAGGAAAAAATGAAGCAAATTTTACACGGCTATACGAAATTGCAACAAGATCAAAATGTGTTTATAACGAACTATTTAGATCAGCACCAAACTTCACTTACTGCTTTGTATTATTTGTATTTTACAAGCAAAGATGATCTAACTGCGTTAAAAAGTGTTTATGAGAATCTTTCACAGACAGATAAAAAATCAAATTTAGCTAAACTAGCTGCAGCGAAAATTGGACTGTAAATGGAATAAAAAAAGCCCGAATTTACATCCAGACTAATCTTGATTGCTTTTTTTATTGGGCATCCAAAACTAATTTAATTAAAAAGAGCAAGGATAGAATATAAAGCGTTGGACTCACGTCTTTGTGTTGTCTGCTTCCCACTTTGAAAAGCGTAAAGCTCAGCATACCAAAGACAATACCTTCTGCAATACTATAAGTAAAAGGCATGAATACAATGGTGATGAAAGCAGGTAAAGCCTCAGAGAAATCGGTGAAGTCAATATTGACAACAGAACTAATCATAAACAAACCTACAATAATTAAAGCAGGAGCAGTGGCTGCAGCAGGAATGATCAAGAACAAAGGGGCTAAGAAGATTGATAAAGCAAACATACAGGCTACGCTAACAGCAGTTAATCCAGTTCGTCCGCCTGATGCTACTCCTGAAGCACTTTCTACATAAGAAGTCACAGAACTCGTACCTAGTATTGCTCCAAAGGTAGTTCCTAAAGCATCTGTGAGCAGGGCTTTTTTCATTTGAGGAAAGTTGCCATTTGCATCTGCTATTCCCGTTTTGGAAACCACACCGATGAGCGTTCCTATTGTATCGAATAAATTGACGAATAAAAAGGTAAAAACGACAATTACCATATCGATTGAAAAAACACTTGCGGCCGTTTCAGGTGAGAATAGAAACGACAAGGCTTTTCCAAAAGTAGGTTCCATGGATGGAGGAGCGGTAATCAGACTCGGAGGCAAGTGTACATCACCCAAGAAGAAACCAAATAAAGTTGCAACTACAATACCAATTAAAATAGAGCCGTTGACGTTTTTGATCAGTAAGATTCCCGTCACCAAAAGTCCAGCTAAAGCAATCCATACACTGTGTTGACTGAAGTCGCCCAACGTGACTAATGTATTGGGATTACTCGTGACAATTCCCGCACTTTTAAGCCCAATTAACGTAATAAATAAACCTATTCCTACGGGAATAGCTTCTTTTAAAACTTTGGGTATGTTGTTGACAATGAGTTCTCGGATGTTGAAAATAGTGAGCGCTAGAAAAATTAACCCAGCCAGAAACACACCTGTTAAAGCAAATTCCCAACTATACCCCATAGTTAAGACAACCGTATAGGCAAAAAAACTATTTAACCCCATTCCCGGTGCTTGGGCAATGGGTAATTTCGCCATGATTCCCATCAGCAGTGTTGCACAAACTGTCGCTAAGGCTGTCGCCATAAAAACAGCTTGCTTATCCATTCCCGCATCAGCGAGAATGTTTGGATTGACAACAAGGATATAAGACATCGTTAAGAAAGTAATCACCCCAGCCATCATTTCTTTTTTAATACTGGTGTTGTGTTTACTTAATTGGAAGTAATTTTCTAAAAAGGTTTTCATCGTGTTGTTGAATTAGCGAGCAAAAGTAGCAAGATTTCACTAAAAAGTAGCATCAAGCATCAAAACGAAACGCATTAAAATTAGATTTTAATGACTAATCGCGTACCTCGATCTACAGGTTTATTCCATACTTTTTCTATAGATTCCAAAGGGTGAACCTCCGTTTGAATATGCAATTTTCCCTGTGCAGCGAGCAAAAACATTTCGGGTAAAATTACCTTGTTGAACACAATGAGTTCTTCTTGTGTTAAGCTTCCAAATCCAGACCCCATGAGCTGAATGTCGGTACTTCTTAAAATAGCGGAAGTCAATTGAATTTCCTTTCCAGCCATATCGCCTGCCGTAACTATTTTTACCGTAGAAGCCAAGTGATGGATGTCATTGCGCTTAAAGGCGTTTAAGATCGCTTGAAAAGGTTTTCCCCATAAGTAGTCGATCACAACATCAATAGGTGTTGTTTGATGGATGGTTTTGATTTGTTCTTGTAATGCCTCGTTATCTTCGGTTAGCGCAATGGTTTGCGTTGCGCCAAAGTGTTTTAACTGCTCTAGAATCGCTTCATTTCTTCCTGTAACGATGATCTCTTTTGCGCCGTAATGCTTGGCAATTTGCACACCAATTTGTCCCGTTACTCCTGTTGCGCCATTGAAGAGTACATTTTGTCCTTCTTGTAGACGGGCGCGAATAATTAAAGGCATAGCAGAACCTAAAATAGCATTCGGTAAAGCGGCCGCAATTACATCATCTAGATCTTTGGGAATCGGCGTGTAATTTCCTGAAATAATGGCTTTCTCCGCAATCATTCCTGTAATACCTTGTCCGTAAACCCGTGTTCCATCTTCCAAATAACCGACACCATCATTGCCCACTACAGCAGGTAAGTTGGTATAACTCGCATAGTGTTTACCACTTGTACGCGCTTTGTCTAAGTTTTTTACGGCTGCTGCTGTTACGCGCAATACATGTTCTCCTTCTCCCTGTATTTGGGGTTCGTCTATTGTTCCATAGTGTGGAACTTGACCTAATTCGTATAAAATGGCTCCTTTCATGAAAATTTCTTTTATGAGATAAAAATACGATTTTTAAAGTAGGACCTAGCGTTTTTAGTGAATTAAAATGCCTCTTCCTAAGCTGTTAAATAATGCTAAATGACAGTAAAACAATAGAAAAGCAACTTACAAAAAACGAGATTAATATGTATCTTTGTTCTTTTGCACAAAATTTATGTCTAAAGTAGAAGATTTTATTGAAGTTTTAGGGGCTAGAGTTCACAATCTAAAAAATATTGATATCCGTATTCCACGAGAAAAGCTCGTTGTGATTACGGGATTGTCGGGTTCTGGTAAATCGTCTTTAGCCTTTGATACGATATACGCAGAAGGGCAACGCCGCTATATTGAAACGTTTTCAGCTTATGCTAGACAGTTTTTAGGTGGGTTAGAACGTCCTGATGTGGATAAAATTGACGGGTTGTCTCCTGTCATCGCAATCGAACAAAAAACGACCAATCGCAGTCCACGATCAACTGTGGGTACCATTACTGAAATTTACGATTTCTTGCGCTTGCTTTACGCGAGAGCAGGTGAAGCCTATAGTTATAATACAGGTGAGAAAATGGTGAGCTATACGGATAGCCAAATCCAAGAACTCATCTTGAAAGATTTTGAAGGGAAAAAAATAAATATTTTAGCTCCTGTAGTTCGTTCTAGAAAAGGACATTATCGCGAATTGTTTGAGCAAATTGCCAAGCAAGGGTTTTTGAAAGTGCGCTTGGATGGTGAAATCAAAGACCTCGAATACGGAATGAAAGCCGATCGATATAAAACCCACGATATTGAAATCGTGATTGATCGAATGGCAATTGATGATAAAGAGCAAACGGCGCAACGTTTGGCGGAAAGTATTCAAACGGCTATGTACCACGGCGATGATACCATTGTAATTCTCGAACAAGATTCACAGGAAATGCGTTTTTTTAGCCGTCATTTGATGTGTCCGACCTCTGGTATTTCCTACGCTAAACCCGAGCCAAATAACTTTTCGTTTAACTCTCCTAAAGGAGCGTGTGAAGTGTGTAATGGATTGGGAACGGTTCACGAAATCAACCAGCTAAAAGTAATTCCCGATACCTCTTTATCTATAAAAAAGGGAGGATTAGCACCACTGGGACCTGAAAAAAGCTCTTGGATTTTCAAGCAATTAGAAATGATTGCACAGCGCTATAATTTTAAACTGGCAGACGCTATTCAAGATATTCCCAAAGAAGCGATGGAAGTTATCCTAAACGGAGGACAAGACAGCTTTACGGTTGAACACAAAGTAGCGGGAATTTCTAAAAATTATAAAATTGATTTTGAAGGAATAAACAACTTTATTAAAAATCAATTTGAAGAAAGCGAAACAGCGTCGATTAAACGTTGGGCTAAGGAATATATGGATGAAATTGATTGTCCTTCATGCCAGGGAACGCGTTTGAGAAAAGAAGCCCTGTATTTTAGAATTGCAGATAAGAATATAGGTGAGCTCATCCAGATGGATGTTGAGCATTTAATCGCTTGGTTTGCCGATTTAAACGATAAACTATCGGACAAGCAAAAGAGTATAGGCGAGGAGATTTTAAAAGAAATCAGTACGCGATTGTCTTTTTTGAAAGATGTCGGATTGACGTATTTATCGCTGAATCGAAGTTCACGTACCCTATCAGGTGGTGAAGCGCAACGAATCCGATTAGCTACACAAATAGGTTCTCAATTGGTAGGGGTACTTTATATTTTAGATGAACCCAGTATTGGATTGCATCAACGGGATAATGAGCGCTTGATTCAGTCGTTAGAATCGCTTCGAGATATTGGAAATTCGGTTTTAGTCGTTGAACACGATAAGGACATGATCGAACGTGCAGATTACGTGATTGATATAGGGCCTTACGCAGGAAAGCGAGGAGGGAAAATCATCAGTATTGGTACGCCAAAAGAACTGTTGAAAGAACACACCCTAACGGCGAAATACCTCAATGGAGAATTAGAAATTGCCGTTCCAAAAGAACGCAGAAAAGGCAATGGAAATAAAATAAAACTCGAGGGTGCAACGGGAAATAATTTAAAAAATGTAAGCATAGAGATTCCTTTAGGGACGATGACTTGTGTTACTGGGGTATCTGGCTCAGGAAAATCAACCTTGATCAACGGAACCCTATATCCAATCTTAAATACGCATTTTTTTAATGCGGTGGCTAAACCCCAACCGTATAAGAAAATTAGTGGACTAGAACATATTGACAAAGTGATCGGAATTGATCAAAGTCCAATTGGCCGAACGCCAAGATCTAATCCAGCAACCTATACTGATGTGTTTTCGGATATTCGAAACTTATTTGCACAAACAACAGAAGCGTCGATCAGAGGGTATAAACCAGGGCGATTCAGTTTTAATGTCAGTGGTGGACGTTGTGATACGTGTGAAGGATCTGGAGTTCGAACGATTGAAATGGGCTTTTTACCTGATGTATACGTCGAATGTGAAACCTGTCAAGGAAAGCGATTTAATCGAGAAACACTTGAAATTCGATACAAAGGAAAGTCGATTTCAGATGTTTTAGAGATGACGGTAGCGGATGCAACGGAATTCTTTGAGAACATCCCTAAGATTTACCGCAAGCTAAAGACGATTAACGATGTGGGGTTAGGTTATATCACTTTGGGACAACAGAGTACAACCTTGTCGGGTGGTGAAGCACAGCGCATAAAGTTAGCGACAGAATTATCTAAAAAAGATACAGGAAATACGTTTTACATCCTAGACGAACCAACGACTGGTTTGCATTTTGAAGATATTCGCGTGTTGATGGAAGTGATTAATACGCTTGTAGAAAAGGGGAATACCGTCCTTATTATCGAGCACAATTTAGATGTTATCAAGTTAGCCGATTACATTATTGATATTGGATATGAAGGAGGAGCCAATGGAGGAGAAGTACTCGCCAAGGGTACACCAGAAGAAATTTGTAAAGTTAAGAAGAGTTATACGGCTCACTTTTTGAAAAAAGAGCTTAAAAAATAGTTGAATTATGAAAGAAAATTTAGGAAATGAAGAGGAGAAAATCCAAGAAAAATTCAAGCAAAAATCTTGGACAGAAATAAAAACAAACGATTCATGGGGAATCTTTAAAATCATGTCTGAGTTTGTTAATGGATATGAGAAAATGGGGCGTATTGGGCCTTGTATTTCTATCTTTGGTTCAGCGCGAACACAAAAAGAAGACCCGTATTACAAATTAGCAGAAGAAATTGCATTCAAAGTGAGTAAAGCTGGTTACGGTGTGATTACAGGTGGAGGACCTGGAATTATGGAAGCTGGTAATAAAGGCGCTCATTTAGGTAAAGGAGTTTCTGTTGGGTTGAATATTGAATTGCCGTTTGAGCAGCATTTTAATCCGTATATAGACAATGATAAAAATATTCAATTTGATTATTTCTTTGTACGCAAAGTGATGTTTGTCAAGTATTCACAGGGATTTGTTGTGATGCCAGGTGGATTTGGAACACTCGATGAATTGTTTGAAGCGATCACGTTAATTCAAACCAAAAAAATAGCTAAATTTCCGATCATTTTAGTGGGAACTGATTTTTGGGGCGGTATGTTAGATTGGATTAAAAACGTATTATTGGCGAAGTATTCGACTATTTCACCAGAAGACATGAATTTGATTCAATTGGTAGATACGGCAGATGAAGTAGTGGAACGCATCGATGCGTTTTATAAAAAGTACACGTTGAAACCCAACTTTTAAGTTAGAGGTAAACGCAGCAATAAAAAAGCCAGTGCACTGCACTGGCTTTTTCTATAGGATTAGGCTATTTTAATTCCAATTGAACCACATTTTCAACGTGGTGTGTTTGCGGAAACATATCCACAGGACGCACTTTAGTTACTTTGTATTTTTCATCTAGTAACGCTAAATCTCTGGCCTGCGTAGCTGAATTACAACTTACATACACAATGCGTTTCGGTGCTACTTTTAAAAGCATTTCAACAACATCCTTGTGCATTCCATCTCGCGGTGGATCTGTGATAATAACATCTGGATGTCCATGCGTAGCAATGAATTCATCATTGAATACATTTTTCATATCTCCAACAAAGAAATCACAGTTTGTTATACTGTTGCGTTCTGCGTTGATTTTTGCATCGGCAATTGCCTCTGGAACAGCTTCAACACCAACTACTTTTTTTGCTTTTTTAGAAACGAATTGCGCAATTGTCCCTGTACCCGTGTACAAGTCAAAAACTAATTCATTGCCTGTTAATTCGGCATAGTCACGCGTAATCTTATACAATTCATAGGCTTGATCCGAATTCGTTTGGTAGAACGACTTCGCATTGATGCTGAATTGCAAGCCTTCCATCTCTTCTAAGATGTAATCGCGACCTTTGTACAGCACAACATCTTGGTCGTATATGGTATCATTTGCTTTGCTATTGACAACATACTGTAAAGAAGTTATTGCAGGAAATTTCGCAGCTAAGTGATCCAGTACTAATTCTCTTTCTTGCTTGTTGTCATAGAAGAACTGAATCATCACCATGACTTCTCCAATCGAACTTGTGCGAATCATCAAAGTACGCAGTAGTCCTTCTTGTTCTCTCGGATTGAAGAACGAAAGGTTATTTGCATTGGCAAACTCTCGAATTTCATTGCGGATTGCGTTAGAAGGATCTTGTTGTAAATGACATTTTTGAATGTCTAAAATCTTATCCCACATTTTTGGAATGTGAAAGCCTAGCGCATTTTCTTTTCCAATTTCATCTCCACTTGCAATCTCTTCGGGTGTTAACCAACGTGCATTAGAAAAGGAAAATTCCATTTTATTTCTGTAAAATAAAGTCTTTTCAGAACCTAAGATAGGTTCAAATTCAGGTAACTCTATTTTGCCAATTCGCTTGAGGTTGTTTTGAACCTCTTGGTTTTTGTAAAACAACTGTTGATCATAGGACATATTTTGCCATTTACAACCTCCACAAGCCCCGAAATGCTGACAAACAGGTTCAATACGGTTCTTAGAAAAGCTGTGAATTTTTATAGCAATTCCCTCGTAATACGCTTTGCGCTTTTTAACGGTTTGGATATCAATGACATCTCCTGGAACAACATTGGGAATAAATATAACTTTCCCATCAGGAGCCTTAGCTACTGAAACGCCTTTTGCACCTGCATCAAGGACTTCTACGTTTTCGAATACGATTCTTTCTGTTCTCTTTCTTTTCATGCCACAAAAATAGCTTTAATTTTCTTTCGTGGAAGATTTTTATCTTTTTGTAAAAGAAGATTTGTTTTTATTTAAGTGATTGGTTTTTAGTTTATTGTGTTTTGTTTGAAACAAGTGATTTGTAATTTATAACAATTCTATTTAATGTATACCAAGGCTATCCGCGCTCCATCGTTTTTTTGTAGCCTAACACGGAGTCAGTGGATTGTAGGGCTTTTTTGTATTTTAACAAAATTATAATAACAAAGGCCTAAATAAATCGCAATTATGGATTGATTTAGTCTTCGGTATTGTTTAAATTTACTAAAAAAGTAAAGTAATTATGAGTAACCTTATAAGGAAGATAGGGGTTTTAACTTCAGGTGGAGATGCACCGGGAATGAACGCAGCAATTAGAGCTATTGTCCGTACTTGTTCGTATCACGATGTGATGTGTGTAGGAGTATTTCGTGGATTTCAAGGTTTAGTAGAAGGAGATTTTGAAGTACTAGGGCCTCGCGATGTGAATTATATCATTAATAAGGGAGGAACGATCTTAAAGACGGCGAGAAGTGCTGCATTTCGAACAGAAGAAGGAAGAAAAACAGCATATGAAAATTTGAAAAAAGCACAGATTGACGCTTTAATTGTCATTGGAGGAGATGGCAGTTTTACTGGGGCAATGCTGTTGAGTAAAGAATTTGACATTCCTGTGATGGGGATTCCAGGAACCATCGATAATGACATCAACGGAACAAGTCACACCATTGGATTTGATACCGCTTTAAATACGGTTGTAGACGCAGTGGATAAGATTAGAGATACAGCCAGTTCGCATAAGCGTTTGTTCTTTGTTGAGGTTATGGGACGTGATGCAGGACATATTGCCTTAAATGCGGGAATAGGGGCAGGTGCTGAGGAAATCATCATCCCAGAAGAAAACCTTGGCTTAGAACGCCTATTAGAATCGCTAAAGAAAAGCAAATTATCAGGTAAATCTTCGAGTATTGTCATTGTGGCAGAAGGAGAGAAGTTAGGTAAAAACGTATTTGAACTAGGGGAGTACGTAGAAGAACACTTGCCAGAGTATGAGGTTCGTGTATCCGTTTTAGGTCATATGCAAAGAGGGGGAGCACCTTCGTGTTTTGACCGTGTTTTAGCGAGTCGATTGAGCGTGAAGGCTGTCGAAACTTTGCTAGAGGGAGGAAAGAATTTTATGGTTGGGTTAATCAATGATCAAGTTGCCTTAACTCCTTTAGATCACATTGTAAAAGGACATACAGCAGTAGATGCCGAATTATTACGTGTATCAGATATAATTACAATTTAAGGATAGAATTAAATAAAAAAGCAAATATGAAAACAAGAGTAGGTATCAATGGTTTTGGACGTATAGGACGTTTAATGCTAAGAGAAGCAATAAAGAGAAATGATATTGAAATCGTAGCAGTTAACGATTTAATGGCAGTTGAGCAATTGGCGTATTTAATTAAATACGATTCAGTACACGGTCGTTTTGACGGTACGGTAGAGGTTGTAGAAGGACATTTAATCGTCAACGGAAAAGAAATTCGAGTAACGGCAGAGCGAGACCCTCTATTGTTGAAGTGGGATGAAGTGAAAGTAGATGTTGTGGCTGATTGTACGGGGGTATTTAAAGATCTTGAAGGATGTCAAAAACACCTAGATGCAGGAGCTAAAAAAGTGTTGATTTCTTCTCCATCACCAGATGCACCTATGTTTGTGCTTGGGGTAAATGAAAAAGACTTAAAGGCAACGGATACCATTATTTCAAATGCTTCTTGTACGACAAACTGTTTAGCGCCCTTGGCGAAAGTGCTGAATGATTCTTTTGGAATCGTAGAAGGATTGATGACCACTATTCACGCAGCAACAGCAACTCAATATACGGTAGATGGACCTTCTAAGAAAGATTTTAGAGGCGGGCGTTCGGCTATGAATAATATTATTCCAGCTTCTACTGGTGCTGCAAAAGCAGTCGGTAAGGTTATTCCTGCCTTAAAAGGCAAGATTACGGGAATGTCGATGCGTGTTCCTACAGCAGACGTATCTGTTGTAGACTTGACAGTGAAATTAGCGAAATCAACCTCGTATGAAGAAGTAATGGCTGTTTTTAAACGCGCAAGTGAGAATGAATTAAAGGGAATTATGGCCTTTGTGGAGGATGACGTTGTTTCTCAAGATTTTGTTTCAGATACACATACGTGTATTATTGATGCTAAAGCAGGTATTGCGCTGAACGAAACTTTTTATAAATTCGTTGCTTGGTATGATAACGAATATGGCTATGCCGCTAAAATGGTTGATATGGCAGTATTGTTAACCACTGTTAAGTAATACAAGAAATAAATGAAAATAATCGTCGATAGCGGTTCTACAAAAGCAGATTGGATCTTTTTTGATCAAGAGAATAAAGTACTAACTTCGGTGACAAGCCTTGGGCTTAATCCCGAAGTTATTACCTTAGAGGAGTTTCATACTCGCGTCCATACTGTACCAGATATTGCTAAAAACAAAGATAAAGTAACCCAGCTTTACTTTTATGGATCAGGCTGTGGATCGAATCGAAGTAAAACAACCGTAAGCGATTTTTTTACTTCTTATTTTTCTAATTGTCAATCGATTAATGTACACGAAGATACGTATGCAGCGGTTTACGCAACAGTAGGCAAAAGTGAGAAAGGCATTGTTTGTATCAATGGTACAGGCTCGAATGTGTCTTTTTACGACGGAGAAACAATCCAACAAAAAGTCCAATCACTTGGCTATATGGCTATGGATGACTGTAGTGGTAGTGCTCTAGGGCGATTGATGATCAAAGCCTTGTTTTTAAACTATATGCCTAGTGAATTGGCAAAGAAATTTACACAGAAGTACGATTTAGATGCGGATGTTGTGAAGTACAACTTTTATAAAAAAGAAAATCCCAATGCCTATCTAGCTTCTTTTTTACCCTTTTTAATTGAACATAAAGCTCACCCGTTTTTTCAAACAATGATTGAAGAACAAGTGGTTTTTTTTGTTGAGCACTACATCAAAAGTCATCCGGAATCGAGCAGTGTACCTGTGCATTTTGTAGGGTCAGTTGCTTATTTTTTACAGGATGAATTTAGAGCAGTATTACTTAAAAATGGCATAACAGTAGGGAAAATCATTCAAAAGCCTTTGGATGGATTAATTGATTACCATAAATAGAAATAAAATGGAAATAGCAATCATTGCCCATGATGGTAAAAAAGATGAAATGTTGACTTTTATTCAAAAAAATAGAGCCGTTTTATCTAAAGCAGGAATAGAGCTAATCGCAACTGGAACAACGGGAGGAATCGCTCAAAAAGCAGGTTTTGAAGTCAAGCGAATGCTTTCTGGTCCACTAGGTGGAGATGCTCAAATAGCAGCTCGCGTAGCGGAAGGGAAAACAAATATGGTGTTGTTTTTTAAAGATCCCTTAGGAAAGCACGCCCATGAACCTGATATTAATATGTTGCTCCGCGTTTGTGACGTACACAACGTTCCCTTGGCAACGAATGAGGCTAGTGCTCAGTTGTTGTTGAAGGCGATAGAAGAATAGTAAACTGTTAATAGTTAGTAGTTTACAGAAGATTATCGATAAAAGAAAACCAATCCTTTGTTTAGGAGTTGGTTTTTTTTGTAAGTTCATACCGTTAACAGTTTGTGTTTTCTGAATAAACTACTTGTTCTTTAATCGAGAAAGTAAAACAAAAAAGTACCCAACAAAAAAACAAAAAGCATACTAGATACTGATTAACTAGTATGCTTTTTGTACTAAGATGAGTTATATTGTTCACTGTTAACGGTCAACCGTTCACTGTATACCGTAAACTGTAAACCAAAAAAGGGTATCCTAAGTAGGACACCCTTTTTTTTATTTTGTAGCAATCATTGAAATCTCAACATTGACATTTCGGGGTAATTTCACCACTTGAATACACTCACGTGCGGGTGCTGTTTCAGCTTGAAAGAAGTTACCGTATATCTCATTTACTTGAGCGAAATCATTCATATCAGTTAAGAAGATTGTTACTTTTACAACGTTTTCGAATGTCATGCCTGCTTCCGTTAAAATAGCTTTTAGGTTAGCCATTACTTGTTTAGCTTCATCTTCAATTCCCGTTGTAACTAGTGTTTCAGTAGCTTGGTTAAATGGAATTTGACCAGAGATGAACAATAAATCACCAACTAATACAGCGTGGTTGTAAGGACCAATTGGTTTAGGTGCTTGATCTGAGTTTATGATTGTTTTTTTCATGCTTATATTGAATTAAAAATAGCGTTTATCTGGAGCTTTTCGCTTTTCCCACTTGATGTCACTCAACATAGACGATTTAATTCCAATGAAGAAGCCCCAACTGGTATAGGCTCCGATAGGAACCCAAGTAAAGTCCATGCGCCAACTCAGTAAATCGCGTTCAAAGCGCAACTGAGTAAACGTGACTCCTTTTTGGACAAAATCGTAACCCGAAGAGAAGCCTACTTTCCAACGCGGGGTAAGTTCAATGTTTCCGGACATCATAACGGAGTTGTTGGATATTTCGTTTTGTCTTGCCGAGTTGTTGTAAGTCAACGAGTAAGCAAAGGTTAAGTCCCACGGTAGTTTAGCATTGTAAAAGCCTTCAAAAGGACGATCTTCTTTGTTGTCGAACATACTCTGTCTGTTGTCTCCAAGGTTACCCGCTTGACCAAATAAATCATCACCTCGACCTCCATTATCCATAGAGTTTTGATTGGGCTTTTCAGTATTCCCAAAAAGAGGATCTCGACTCGACATAGACCAGTTTACGGTTACGTTAGCACTCGTTAAACGAAATAAACTACCGCCATTATTGATATTGAACATATCAATACGCTGATTGTTATTGTTTAATGCATAAGGGTCTAAGGTCATCCCCAAGTTGATTTGCATCTTGTCTTGAAAAATAGCTGTACCTGTAGATACCCGCATGGGTGCCCATTTCAAGGAATCGGCAGACATATTATAGCTCGTAGAAAGGTTTAAGTTGTTGAGCAACATAACTTTTCTAAACCCATCTTTCTCTTCTTCGTCTCTTACTTTTGCTTCGAAGGTATTGCTCACTCCCATGGTTAACATATTGGAGTTCGTCTTACCTGGAGCGCCAAACAATCCTCCTTGGAAGCGCGTATAGTCTTGCATCGTCAAACCTGTTGCATCAATGGCATACGTATCGTAATACTTGTCAAAACTTGGTGTGTAAGAATATCCCATAGTTGGACGCATAACGTGGCGAATAGCCTGAATTTTGCTGTCCTTATTGAAATTGAATGTACCGTAAATCGTTGTACCAATATTTGTACTTAAATTATACGTATTAAAGCGATCAAACCCATTGACGCGAATATCTTCTACTTTGTTTGTTTCAGCGTTGTATTGTTTTTTTTGCGTGTTGAATACCCAAACTTCATTATAACTACCACCTGCTGTTACAGAAAAATGTTTAAATAACTTAAAGTTTGTCGTAATGGGAATCGTATGTTGGAATCCTGTGTTTAAGCTGTCAAACATCGCTTGTTTAAAGAAGTTGTCTTCGTGAATATTCACGCGATTTTCTCCTCTAACATTATACGAAAGATTTAAATTTTTAATTAATCCCTTTTTAGATCCGTTTTTTGGTGCAAAAGGGAACATACGGTCAACACTTACTTGCATGGTAGGAAGTGACATGTTTATACGCCCTGTGTTTGTCGATTGCGAGTGTGTGGCTGAAAGGGACATATTCACCTGTGGGGTGCTTTCAAATGTTTTGGAATAACTAATCGAAGAGTTCATCGTGTTATTTAAAGAAGCCCCGACGTTATAGGAGTTATTTGATTGTCTGAAGTATTTACCACTACCCATATTGACCGAAGCAGAAAAACGAGAACCCGGATTAGCTTTAGCATCTTGGGAGTGATTCCATTGAATGTTGTAAATGGTGTTTTTTTGGTAATCAGGTAACCCTCTTTCACTAAAGACGTTATTTTCATAACGGATCAAAACACGACCATTGTATTTATAGCGATTAGCGTAGGAGCTACTTGTGCGTAATGCCCAGCTACCATTGGTGTAATAATCCCCTTGTAGGGTCAAATCTGCCTTTTCACTCATGGCAAAGTAGTACCCTCCATTTTGTAAATAATACCCTTGTTGATTGGTTTCCCCTACACTGGGAATGATAAATCCTGATTCTGCCTTTTCCGACATCGGAAAAAAGGCAAAAGGAAGTCCTAGTGGAGTAGGAACGTCTGCGATAACCATGTTAGTAGGTCCAACTACAACTTTTTTATTGGGTACTAATTTTACCTTTTTTGTTTTGAAGTAATATTCCGGATCATCTAAATCTTTAGCAGTGGTAAAGATTACATCTTCCATGAAATAAACCGAGTCGTTTTCCTTTTTTGTCATGCCCGATTTAATATTGAACTCCCCTTGAGAAGTTCTCGATTGCCATACTAAAGCACGTTGTGACTTGGTGTTGTACACAATAGAATCCGGTTCTACGATTTGCCCTCCTTGTTTGAAAACGGGAGCTTGGCTTAAATTTCCAACGCTGTCTTTAATACGACCTGCGTAAATTTGATTTTGTTCGTAATTGAATACAATAATACCTGCTGTTAGTTCAAAATCCTGATACTTCAGCTCGGCTTCGTTGTATAGTGTGATCTGCTTTTTCTTTTGATCAAGTTTATTGTAGTCTTTTGCTTTGCGGAAGACAATATCTTCTAGATAGCCTTTAACAGGTGGTTGTATGCTGTCTTTCGCCCCTGTTTTTGCAGGTATAGAATCCTGTAATGGGGCAATAGTATCCGTAACCAAACCGTTCAGTGATTCGGGGTCTTTTGTGTTGACTCTCAGTGAAGTAGTTGTTTTGTTGAACTCTTGAGCTTTGACTCTAGGGAACGAAAAAATCCCTAAAACAAACAAAACAATGACGATATTAAAAATATTAGTACGCAAATCTATGAATATGTGCTATTTTTGTAAAATCAAACCCGTTGTTTTTAACGTGTCAAACTTACATATATTTTTTCTGAAAAATGTAATTTAATTTATATTAAACGAATTCTAAACGACTTTTTTATGAACAATAGAGTTGCTAAATTGCTGTTAGTTTTTTCTTTCCTATGCTTTACGGTTGCGACCTTAGGGCAAAATAAAAAATTTAAGGTAGTATTAGATCCAGGCCATGGAGGAAAAGATTCCGGAACCAATCACTCTAGAAATGTAGAGAAAGATATTGTATTGGCTGTGGCTTTAGAAACAGGAAAAATTCTGGCAAAACACAAAGATATTGAAGTGATTTATACGAGAGACAAAGATGTCTTTGTTGAAGTGAAACAACGCTCTGTCATTGCCAATGATAAAGGAGGAAATGTTTTTGTGTCTATTCACTGTAATGGAGTTGATGGTAACACGGCTTATGGAACTGAAACCTATGTTATGGGTTTAAGTAAAAATAAATCAAACCTAGATGTAGCGAAAAAGGAGAACTCCGTGATTATGATGGAGGATGACTATAAAACGAAATACGCTGGTTTTGATCCGAGTGCACCAGAGTCAATCATTGGTCTAACCTTGATGCAAGAAGATTACATTCAACAGAGTATTGATTTGGCAAGTCGTGTACAAGATGGATTTACCTATGATTTAAAGCGAAAAAATAGAGGCGTGAAGCAAGGGCCTTTTTGGGTCTTACACGGTGCTTTTATGCCGAGTATCCTGATTGAGCTTGGTTTTGTTTCAAACAAAGACGAAGGTGCTTATTTGACGTCGGCTAAAGGACAAAAAGAATTAGCAGAATCTATTGCTAAGGGAATTGTCGAATACAAAAACGCATACTATGGTGGAGATGCAACGGTAAGCTTGAGTACAACAACGACTGCTTCATCTTCTGAGTCGACGTCAACGAAAACAAAGACAGAAACAAAAGCAAAAACGGTAAAAGGGGTGATTTTTAAAGTCCAAATTGCCGCGAGCTCTCGTGTTTTAGAGTTAAAACCTAAGAACTTTAAGGGACTTAGTAATGTGACAATGGAAAAAGGCGCTACTGTAAATAAGTATTTTTACTCCCAAACCTCGGATTACAATCAAGCCAAAAAACTCTTAGAAGAAGCTAAGGCAAAAGGACATAGCTCTTCCTTTATTGTAGCGTATAAAGACGGAAAGAGTATTTCGGTAGAGGAGGCATTGAAATAAACACTGCTTTTTATAAAATAAAAGTTTATTTTTGCGTGTTATAAAAAAATATAGAGTTTTGAAAATATCTAGAGAAATTAGAACAGCTATTTTAGTATTAGGAGCGATTGCTTTATTTATTTGGGGATATTCTTTTTTAGATGGAAGAAATATTTTTGATAATAGTACTAAATATTATGTTGAATACGATAACGTTGAAGGACTGACCACGTCTTCTAATGTCACAATTAATGGATTAGTAGTAGGGAAGGTTTCTCGTATCAATATTAACCCACAAACAGGTAAGCTTGTTGTAGAGTTAATGATGTCTCATCCTATTAGTATTGCAAAATCGAGTGTAGCGACAATTTATTCCCCTGGATTAATAGGTGGAAAAGGAATTTCGATTGACCCTAAGTTTGGAGAAACGGATTATGCAGAATCAGGGCACTATTTAAAAGGAGACGTACAGTTCGACATAACAGAGAAATTAGTTGGAGAATTAGAACCGTTAAAAACTAAAGTAGACGAAGTGCTACAAAATGCAAACGCAATGCTAGTTGCCGTTAATGGTATTTTGGATGAACAAATGCAAGCGGATTTAAAATCGAGTATTTCTGAATTGAAAGGAACATTAGCGGGAGCGAATAAGTTGATGCATGGGATCGAACCTCAATTGAACGGAACGATGAGCAACTTAAATGTGATGAGTGAAAATTTCGTTGAGCTTTCTCAAGAGCTAAACGAATTGGATATTAATGGAACATTTGCTAACTTACAACAAGCTTCAGCTAATATCGACAAAATACTTGCTGATATAGAGCATGGAAATGGTTCTGTAGGAAAGTTATTAAAAGACGAGGAATTGTATAACAACCTAACAGGAGCCTCGAAAGAACTAGAACTATTAATGCGCGATTTGAAAGAACATCCGAAGCGTTATGTTCACTTTTCACTTTTTGGTAAGAAAGCGACACCTTATCAAGAAAAGTAAGTTCAAGCGAAATTTAGAACCAATCTAACCAAAAAAACTAACAACTTTACAGAAACAATTTATTACAACTATGCAGTATTTAGGCCAAGCATTATTTTTAGTATTACTTATCGCTGGATTTGGCTTCTTTATTCGAAATGTAAAGAAATTAATTCGCAATATTAAGTTGGGTCGAGACATCGACCGTACCGATAGACCTAAAGAAAGATGGCGCAATATGATTCGCGTGGCATTGGGGCAATCCAAAATGGTAAAACGTCCAATACCTGCGATTTTACACCTCTTCGTGTATGTGGGATTCGTGATCATCAATATCGAAATGCTCGAAATTATTGTCGATGGATTATTTGGGACACATCGTGCATTTAGCTTTTTAGGCGTGGCATACGATGTCCTAATTGCGTGTTTTGAAGTGTTGGCGTTTCTCGTTATTTTTGGTGTGGCTGTTTTTTGGATTCGAAGAAATATATTGAAATTAAAACGCTTAAACCAACCCGAACTAGAAGGATGGGCGAAGCGTGACGCAAATAATATCATCTACATTGAAACAATCTTGATGGTTTTCTTTTTAGTAATGAATGCCGCAGATTACTATTTGCAAGTAAATAATTATACGCATTATACAGCTGTAGGATCATTCCCTATTTCAAGTTTATTAAGCCCTGTGTTTAGTGGAATGGATTTTGCCACCGTTGCTTTTATTGAGCGTTTTTGTTGGTGGGCGCATATTATTGGCGTAATGTTCTTTATGAACTACTTGTATTATTCTAAACATTTACACATTTTCTTAGCGTTCCCTAACACGTATTATGCGAATTTAGAACCGCAAGGAGAATTTGATAATCTAGAGTCTGTGAAGAATGAGGTAGCTTTAATGATGGATCCTAATGCTGACCCATTTGCAGCACCCGCTGAACCAGTAGGTGAGCCAGAGAAATTCGGTGCACAAGATGTGATGGATTTGAATTGGGTACAGTTGATGAATGCCTATTCTTGTACAGAATGTGGTAGATGTACTTCGTCTTGTCCACAAAATACAACAGGAAAAAAATTATCTCCTCGTAAGATCATGATGTCAACGCGCGATCGCTTGGAGGATGTAAGCAAAATATTAGATGCAAATAACGGTACGTTTGTAGACGATGGCAAAACACTGTTAAACGATTATATTACGCCGGAGGAACTTTGGGCATGTAATACGTGTAATGCATGTGTGGAAGAATGTCCAATCGATATTAGTCCTTTATCTATTATTATGGATATGAGAAGATTCTTAGTTATGGAACAAAGTGCGGCACCAATTGAATTAAACAATATGATGCAAAATATCGAAAACAACGGTGCACCATGGCAGTATAACCAAATGGATCGCTTAAACTGGAAGGACGAAAACTAAGTAACTAACAAGATAAATTGACAACAGCTGTTGATTTTAAATAGACACCAATAAATTATGTCAGAAAATTTAGTAGTGCCTACAATGGCCGAAATGATGGCAAGAGGAGAACAACCGGATGTTTTATTTTGGGTAGGTTGTTCCGGTAGTTTTGACGATAGAGCAAAAAAAATAACAAAGGCATTTGTAAAATTGTTGAACAAAGCCAACGTATCTTTCGCTGTACTAGGTACAGAAGAAGGATGTACGGGGGATCCAGCTAAACGCGCTGGAAATGAGTTCGCTTTTCAAATGCAAGCCATGATGAATATTCAAGTATTGGATGGATATGAGGTAAAGAAAATCGTTACCGCTTGTCCACACTGTTTTAATACATTGAAGAATGAGTATCCAGGATTAGGGGGGAAATACGAAGTTGTACATCATACGCAATTTCTTAAATCGCTGCTTGATGAAGGACGCTTAACAATAGAAGGCGGAAGTTTTAAAGGAAAACGCATTACCTTTCACGATCCTTGTTATTTAGGACGTGCAAATAATGTGTTTGAGGCACCTCGTCAATTGATTGAGAAATTAGATGCGGAGTTGGTAGAAATGAAGCGTTCCCGATTGAATGGATTTTGCTGTGGAGCTGGTGGAGCACAATTGTTTAAAGAACCAGAAAACGGAAGTAAAGAAGTGCACGTAGAACGTACAGAGGAAGCTTTAGGAACAAACGCTGAAATTATTGCAGCAGGATGTCCTTTCTGTAATACCATGCTTACTGATGGTGTGAAGTTCAAAGAAAAAGAAGGTGAAGTTAAAGTTCTTGACGTAGCCGAATTAATTGCAAACGCAGAAGATTTATAAACTATGTTTAAGCCATTTGAAGAAATGCCTGATCATTCCAGAGTTTGGATTTATCAGTCGAATAGAAAATTTTCCGATGAAGAAGTAGCAGAAATTGACACCGTTATGCGTCAGTTTACTGAAGAATGGGTGGCTCATGCAACACCATTAACTGCTTCATATGAGATTAAATACAATCGATTTATCATCCTCGCTGTAGATCAAGATATTCACGCAGCTTCTGGATGCTCCATCGATGCTTCCGTACGCGTTATTCAAGATATTGAACAAAAATACGCAGTCGATTTACTAGACAAAATGAACGTGACGTATAAAACGGGAGAGTTTATCGCTTTTAAAACAGTGGTGGAGTTTAAACAAATGGTAAAGACAAAAGCTGTTTCTGCGAATACTATTGTGTTTAACAACTTGGTAAACGATCTAGGAGAATATAGAGAGTTCTGGGAAGTACCTGCAGAAGAAAGTTGGCATAGCCGCTTCTTTAAATAGGACAATATGTGGATCCCACTAAAAATAAATCAATCACCGTTATTTTTTTAATGGTGATTTTTTTTTGCCTTTTTCATTCTATTTGATCGCAAAGCGTATTGGAAACGGCTGTGTTTTTCATGTGTATGTGTTGAAAAGAAGTTGATACTAAACAAGTTGGAGTTAATGTAGTGATTGAAAAAAGATAAAAATATTCTTATCTATGTTGTGTTTTTTACTTAGATAGTGTACTTTTTTATATAAAATACTAGGTTTATTTAAAGATGATGCTTGTATGGGGTCTTTTTTATGTAAAGCATATTTGTTAAGTTTGCAAGGAGGACATTTTTCTATTGGTATTTCTTTAGAGGATTCCTATATTTAAGAAAAGCTAAAAAATCTATGAAAAGAGTATTATTAACACTTTTGTTACTCCCTTTTTTGTCTCACGGACAACCTAATACTAAATTTTATTCTTCTGAAATTCAACAACGCCAATGGGTTGATAGTGTTTATAATTCGATGTCTTTAGAGCGCAGAATTGGGCAGCTATTTATGGTAGCAGCTTATTCGAATAAGAATGAGAAACACGTGGCAGAACTAGAGCGCTTAGTGGATGCGAATCACGTGGGGGGATTGATCTTTTTTCAAGGTGGACCACAACGACAAGCGCAAATTGCAAATCGCTTGCAAAGGCAAAGTAAACTGCCTTTACTTGTGGGAATTGATGGAGAATGGGGATTGCGAATGCGATTGGATTCGACCTATCGCTTTCCGTATAATATGACCTTGGGTGCGGTTCAAAACCTAGCGCTCATTGAAGCAACGGGTAAAGCGATGGCGAAGCAATCAAAACGCATCGGATTACACTTTAATTTTGGACCGGTTGTCGATGTGAATAACAATCCGAATAACCCAATTATTGGTGTTCGTTCTTATGGCGAAACGAGAGAAATTGTCACCGATAGAGCGTTGGCTTTCATGAAGGGATATCAAAGCGAGGGGCTTTTTGCAACGGCAAAACATTTTCCAGGTCACGGTGATACTTCGACAGATTCTCATTACAATTTACCCTTAATTGATTTAGACAAAGATCGCTTGAATCAGGTGGAATTGTATCCGTATAAGAAGTTGATCAAACAAGGACTTTCGAGTGTGATGGTTGCTCACTTAAATTTCCCAGCTTATGAACCAAACGATGCCATTCCGAGTTCTCTGTCCTATAATGTAGTGACTAAGTTGCTAAGAGAAGAGCTTGAATTTGAAGGGCTTATATTCACCGATGCGTTGAATATGAAAGGTGTTGCTAGTTATTTGTCTCCTGGAGAAGTGGATCTAGCAGCATTTAAGGCTGGAAATGATTTATTGTTGTTTTCTGAAGATGTTGACAAAGCAGTTGTAAAACTAAAAGAAGCGTTTGAATTAGGCGAGATTAGCGAAAGCCGATTGGCGTATTCCGTTAAAAAGGTGTTGAGCTATAAGTATAAAGTGGGATTGACTAATCCATTGATAATTAACGAGACCAATCTTGTCGAAGATCTCAATGCAGCTGAATACGACGATCTGAATACTAAATTGTACAACGAAGCGATCACCTTAGTCAAGAATAGCAACAAGCTCATTCCGATTCGCAAATTAGCACATGAAAAGATTGCCTATGTTTCCTTAGGAGACGATGATGGCACCCCTTTTCTTGAAATGATGCAAAATTATGCAGCTATAGATGTAGTAGCTGCTACAGATCTTACTCGTTTAAAAGACTATTCACTCGTTGTTATTGGGTATCACAAGGTGGATAATCCTTGGAGAAATCAAAATTTATCTAAGGAAGAAAAAGCAATTGTCGGACAAATTGCAAAGGCGAAGAAAACGATTTTGGTATCGTTTGCTAAGCCCTATGCTTTGAGTGGAATTGAAGAAGAAATTAAAGATTTAGAGGCTTTAGTTGTTGGATATCAGAATAATACTTTTGCGGAACAAGCGGCTGCTCAAGTTGTTTTTGGTGCTTTAGGTGCAAAAGGAGAACTACCCGTAACCATTACGGATAAGTACGATGTAGGAACTGGTATTAAGACAAAACCTTTGGATCGTCTTGGGTTTTCAACACCCGCTAACGAAGGATTAGATCCTGTGGTATTGCATAAAATAGACAGCATTGCCCAATATGCGGTTGATCAAAAACTGACCCCAGGTGCTCAAATTTTGGTGGCTCGCCATGGTAAGGTCGTGTACAATAAATCGTTTGGCTATCATACCTATCTACCAGAATACCCAGTGAAAAACACAGATTTATATGACTTGGCATCGTTGACTAAGATTTTAGGAACACTTCCACTGGTGATGAAGTTATACGATGAGCACAAAATCACCATGCAATCTAAATTAGGAGATTTAGTACCTGAATTTAAAGGAACGGATAAGCAAGATATTACTGTAAAAGACCTACTGACGCATCAATCGGGATTGGTCGCTTGGATTCCCTTTTATAAAAATACGCTAGACAGTGTTTCACGCCCAGATAGCGCGTTGTATCGCACCCAATTTTCTCCGGAGTTTCCTACGCAAGTAAGTGAACAGTTATTTATAAAAAAGGACTATACGCAAACGATGTTGGAAGAAATTGCCAACAGTAAATTGGCGACTAAAAAAGAGTATAAGTACAGCGATTTGGGGTTTATTACTTTAAAAGAATACATCGAACGTACCTACTACCGTACGTTGGATCAGTTGGTGCAAGAAAAGTTGTACCAATCGATTGGAGCGAATCGATTAACGTATTTGCCTTTGCGTAAATTTAAGGCAAGTGAAATTACACCGACAGAAGAAGATAACTATTACCGATACACTACCGTTCACGGGTATGTACATGATATGGGGGCCGCTATGCAAGGTGGGGTTGCAGGGCATGCTGGACTTTTCGGTACAGCTTTGGATGTGGCTAAAATCATGCAAATGTATTTGAATGAAGGGCATTATGGAGAGGAGCAATTCTTTTCAAAGTCTACGTTCGAAGTTTTTAATACTTGTATCTACTGCGAGAAAGGAAATAGAAGGGGGATTGGTTTTGACAAACCACAACAAGTTGGCAAACCAGGACCAACGTGTGGGTGTGCTTCGCTAACTAGTTTTGGACATACCGGATTTACAGGTACAATGGCTTGGGCTGATCCTGAAAATGATCTTGTCTATGTGTTCCTGTCTAATCGTACCTATCCTGATTCAAATGTCAATCGCTTATCCAAAGAAAATATACGAGAAAATATTCAACAAGTTATTTACGAGTCAATTGTAAAGTAAGAAGGAAGGGCAAAGGATACTTTTGTTAAATAGTTTGTATTCTATATAATCAAAAGGTAAATTTTTACTTAGTATAAATTTTTCGAAGTATCTTTAAGCACCAAATAATTCATATATGAAAATCGCAATCGTATGCTACCCAACTTTCGGCGGAAGTGGGGTTGTAGCTACAGAGCTAGGTTTGGAACTAGCAAAAAGAGATCATGAAGTACATTTTATCACCTATAGTCAACCTGTTCGTTTAGCTTTATTAAATCCAAAGATTTATTACCACGAAGTTAATGTACCTGAATATCCTTTGTTTCACTATCAACCGTATGAACTAGCTTTATCTAGTAAATTAGTCGATATCGTTAAATTATTCAATATTGATGTCTTGCATGTGCATTATGCGATTCCACATGCTTACGCAGGGTATATGGCCAAGCAAATGTTGAAGGAAGAGGGGATTGATTTACCTATGATTACGACATTACACGGAACGGATATTACGTTGGTCGGAAATCATCCTAACTACAAAACAGCGGTTACTTTTAGTATTAATCAATCAGACTTTGTCACTTCCGTATCGGAATCTTTGAAACAGTCTACGTATGAGCTGTTTCAAAGCAAAAAAGAAATCTGTGTAATACCTAACTTCATAGAAGTAAAGGATGTAGACTATTCAGAAACGCCTTGTAAACGAAGTGCGATGGCGGAAAAAGGGGAGTTTATTATTACGCATATCAGTAATTTTAGAAAGGTAAAACGCATTGGAGATGTCGTAAAGATTTTTTATGGTATCCAACAAGTTGTTCCTGCAAAATTAATGCTGGTTGGCGATGGACCTGAAAAAGAAAAGGCAGAGCGTTTGGCGATGGAGTTGGGAATATACGATAAGATTATCTTCTTTGGAAACAGTACAGAAGTCAATCAGATTTTAGGCTATTCTGACTTATTTTTACTACCCTCAGAGACAGAGAGTTTCGGATTAGCAGCATTAGAAGCAATGGCAGTGGGTGTTCCTGTTATTTCGAGTAATACAGGTGGTTTACCAGAAGTTAATGATCACGGTGTTTCAGGTTATCTCAGTGAGGTGAAAGATGTCGATGATATGGTTAAGAACGCCTTGGACATTCTAAAGGATGAAGATACTTTATGTCGTTTTAAAGAAGGTGCGAGAAAAACGGCAAAGCGCTTTCAAATCAGCGAAATCTTGCCTATTTATGAAAATTTATACGACAAAGCTGTAGCTTTAAAAAAGAAGTAAACAACAGACATAAAGAAGAAAAACTCGTTTCGATTAAGAAGCGAGTTTTTTTTTGATTAAATTGTTCTTGTCAATCAATTAGGAGCAGTTACAGGATGAATAAGAAAACAGCTATAGAGACTTGGAGTCGATCGAAGATCATGGGGGAAGAACCCTGGGAGATTACGTTGTTTCAACATAAAGAAAAAGGGAGAAGTGATTTGATTATGCCCCATAAGCACGATTTTTATCTCATTCTCTTCGTCGAAGAAGGTACAGGAGTACACGAAATTGACTTTAAACAGCTAGAAGTAAAACCCTACCAAGTTCATTTTTTACGTCCACAACAAGTGCATTATTGGAAGCTTGCTGAAGATACGATGGGCTATCAATTGATGTTTTCAACAGGAGCAATTCACCTTGGAAATCGCCTAAGTACTTTGCCTTTTTTTCAAATGGATGTACCTCCTGTTCTAGAACTAACAGCTACTACTTATGAAAGTTTAAACATAGAGCTAAACAAGCTGCATCAACTTTTGCCAGATGAAACACCTATTGGTCAAGAAATTAGTGTTTTGCAGTTTTTCTTGCTCTTAAAGAAGATTCAACAGTTCTATTCTAGGGCTTATCCTGTTGTGGAAAGGCAAACAAAAGACCTTAAAATACAAGAATTTAAAACCTTGTTAGAGGTTCATTTTAAAACACAAAATCAAGTGGCTTTTTATGCGGATCAATTGAATATTACACCCAATTACCTCAATATACGCGCTAAGAAAATACTAGGGATTTCTGCGAGTCACTGTATTCAGCAACGCATTATTCTTGAAGCAGAACGCTTGTTGATTACGACGGATTTGTCAATCAAGGAAATTGCCTATGAATTGGGGTTTCAAGATACAGGCTATTTCAATCATTACTTTAAAAAATGGCAAAATATGACACCAGGTCAATTTCGAGAGAGTTATAATATGTACAATAAAACGCTGTAAATACACAAGGGCTTTTTTTCGTATCAATTCTATATTTGTAAAACGAATTTAAATATAAATGGCTTATGGTTAGGAGAGTGGTTTGTGGTTTGTGTGTGATCTTCTCCGTTGGGTTATCTACTAATCTAATGGCGGGGTGTTCGAATAATAACAATAGTGAATTAGAAAGTGAGATGAATACTACAGGAGAAAAAGCGTTATTCCAAGCAGTGAAAAACAAGGATTTAACACAAGTGAAAGCAATTGTAGGCGCTGCTAAATTTAATCTAGAAGTGAAGAACAAAAAAGGAGAAACACCTTTAATGTTGGCTGCGTACCTGCAGTACAATGAGATTGCTTTTTATTTGATTGAACAAGGCGCAAATGTCAATACACAAGATTTGAATTTAAATAGTCCGTTTTTGTATGCAGGAGCGGAAGGTAATTTAGCTTTGGTTCAAAAGGCTTTAGCGCATGGAGCAGATTTTACGGTATTTAATCGCTACAGGGGGACAGCTTTAATTCCAGCAGCCGAAAAGGGACATCTTGAAGTTGTTAAGTTGCTTGTTCACACGCCTAATTTTCCAATAGACCATGTCAATCGATTGGGATGGACGGCTTTGATGGAGGCTATTGTATTGAGTGATGGAGGACCAATACATGTGGCTATTGTCAAAGAGTTGATCGCAGGTGGAGTAGATGTAAATATTCCAGATCACGATGGCAAAACACCGTTGTATCACGCTAAGGTTAATAAATATAAAGAAATGGCGCAGCTGTTAGAAGCAGCAGGTGCATATTAAGGAAAAGAAAACGAATGAACAGGAAAGAATTTCTTCAGTTGACGACCGCTGGTGCAGGAGGGTTTTTCATTTCTGGGACGAAATGGGCTACTGTACAAGACGAGGAAGTAAAAAAAGTAACGGCGGATACAAAGGAATTTGTATTGGTGAATGCTCGATTAGAAGAGGGGTTTAATTATAATGACTATGGACAAGTCAAGGCAACACAAACTGGCTTGTATGACTTATACATTAAGGAAGGAAAGATTGTTACCATAAAACCTGCACTTGGAGCGGTATATGATGTTGCTAGCTTTGATGTGCAGGGAAAACTAGTTTTACCTGGTCTACGCGATATGCATATTCACATTGATAAAACATGGTATGGCGAGCCTTGGCAAGCAGAACCGATAAGAGGGAAAACAGTAAAAGATATGATCGATTTAGAGCGTCGTATTTTGCTTGATCTCTTACTGCATTCAACGGAAAAAGCGGAAAAAGCGATCGATTTAATGAATCGAAAAGGAACGTATTTTGCGCGTTGTCAAACGAATATTGAACCAACAAGTGGACTGAAAAGTTTGGAACACCTCCAAAAAGCGTTGGTGAATAAAAAGGATTTTATACAAGCTGAAATTGTTGCTTTTCCGCAACATGGTATTTTGTATTCTGATTCAGCGGGATTATTGCGTGAAGCAGCACAAATGGGGGTAGATTATATTGGAGGGTTGGATCCTACAACGGTAGATGGTGATAGGAAGAAATCATTAGATGTGATGTTTCAGATTGCCTTAGAGTACAATAAAGGTGTAGATATTCACCTGCATGAGGGTAAAGCTACTGGTTTAGCTGCTATTGAGTACATGATTGATACCGTACGCGCAAATAAAACACTTCAAGGAAAAACGTTTATTAGCCATGGATTTGCCCTAGGTCAATTGGAAATGAAAAAAGTAGAGGCCCTTAGTGATCAGTTGGCAGAAGTAGGGATCGGAGTGATTTCAACAGTACCCATCGGCAAATTAAATATGCCTATTCCGACGTTTTACAAACATAAGGTACAAGTGATGACAGGTACAGATAGTATCATAGACCATTGGTCTCCTTTTGGCTCTTGTGATATGTTGGAAAAAGCAAAATTAACAGCAGAATTATACGGTTGGCGCGATGAATTTACTTTATCTAGAGCTTTACAGATCGCTACAAAAGATCAATTGACACCTTTAACGGATGAAGGACAACAAGTTTGGCCTCTACCAGGACAAGAAGCTACTTTTATTGTAGTGGACGCCTCATGTTCTGCAGAAGCAGTTGCTCGAACTCCACAACGAGAAGCTGTCTTTAACAGAGGAAAATTAGTTTATAGCGTCTAAAATAAACACAGTAGATATAGGAACAACAAACAACAAAAAGAGCGATTCATACTTAATCGCTCTTTTTTTTTTTCTTATTTCAGGTAAACAGATTCTTTTTTAAAGTGAACAGTAAGTAAGTAATACAATACAGCTCTATATTTGTGTTTGTTCGAAGCACCATATTGGTCAATTACCTTTTTCAGTCCTTCATCTAATTTAGCATCGTCTTTTAATCCTAATTTCTTAATTAAGAAATTGTTGCGAACCGTTGCCATTTCAGACTCTGAAGAACTAGCTACTGTAGATGAATCTTGGTTGTAAATCGATGGTCCACATCCAATAGTCACTTTCTCTAGTAATTCCATGTTTGGTTTAACGCCACATTTGTCTTTTAAATCCGCAGCGTACTTTTCAATTAATTCAGCTCTTTTACTCATAATTTTATTTATTTGTTGCTACAAGTTACTAAAAATAAAAGAGATCGTGCTATAAAAAACTACAAATTGCGATAATATTTTTTAAAAACCTCATCGTTCAAGAATGTAGGGGTTTGCACCTCTAAAATAGCAGGGCGATCATTGGCTTGGAAAAACGTTGTCGCCATGGTTTCTAGCGCCTTTTGGTCTTTTGCACACCAATAAGTAAAACCATACATCGCAGCTAAATGTTCCGCAGTAAGTTGATGGGTTGTTTCAAAATAGGTATTAAAAACTTCATTTTCTTGATGACCAGGAAGAGTTCGGAAGATTCCACCTCCTCCATTGTTGATTAGAATGATTTTGAAGTTCTTCGGTATATACCTATTCCAAAGGGCATTGCTGTCATAAAAGAAACTAATATCTCCCGTCATGAGTACCGTTGGTTCTCCTGATCCCACAGCAGCGCCTATAGCGGTTGACGTACAACCGTCAATGCCGCTAGTTCCTCTGTTGCAATATACGGTTATAGTCGGATCAACAGCAGTAAGTTGAACATAGCGAATAACAGCACTATTACTAACCTGCAATTGACTGTATAAAGGCAATTGAGCAACTAAATAATCAATAGCTGTAAAATCAGAAAACTGAGCCGTAGACAGGAACGCTTTGTGCTTGGTATTGCGCACCTTCATTAAGTGGTGTGCCCACGATCTATAGGTTGATTGAACAGGTTGAAGAGCAGAGGTCAACTGGGTTAAGAAAGACTGTGCATCGGTATAAATACGATCCGTTAAGCAGTCGTAGGTGTCGTAATGACGTAGCGTATCCACGTGCCAATGTTGCTTAGGAGCATACTGACGTAGAAATTGCTTTATCTTTTTACTGACTACCATTCCGCCAAACGTTAGTAATATATCCGGTTGAAGCTGTTGTAAATCGGCATCAGTCATCGGAATAACCAAGCGATCAATCGCATTAATCACAAGAGGATCATTGATGTTACTTAATGTTTCTGCCAAGAACAGCGTAGACTCATCTTTTGCTAGTTCTGCAACTATGGCAGCAGAAATAGAGTTGGGGGCGCAAGTACCTACAAGGATCATCTTTTTAGGAGCCTTTGTCCATTCTTTTTTATAGTAATCGAAATTGACTGGTGGAAGATTGGGGAATTGCGTTTGTAGTATTGTTGGCTGTACTGTTAGGTGTTCCGTAGTTTGGTATAAAGGTTCTTCAAAAGGTGCATTGATATGAACTGGTCCTCTTTTGGTTAGGGCAGTGTCAATAGCCGTTTGAATGAGTTGATCGTTCTCATCGCTTGCCTCTTCTGTAAGGTTGGCGCTGTATACAATGTGATTTTGATACACATTTTGTTGACGAATCGTCTGTCCGTCTCCGATATCAATTTTGTGTAGTGGTCGATCTGCTGATAACACCACTAAAGGTGTTTGGCTGTAAAAAGCCTCTGCAACAGCAGGGTAATAATTTAAAAGTGCAGACCCTGAGGTACAGATTAAAATTGTGGGGGTATGCATTTGTTGTGCTAAACCCATTCCGAAGAAAGCAGCACATCGTTCATCAGCAATGCTATAGCAAGTAAAAAATGGATCGTTGGTAAAACCAATGGTCAAAGGCGCATTACGCGATCCAGGAGATATAACAACGTGCTTTAGATTTTTTGCTTTACAAATCGAAAGAATACTTTGTGCTAACTGTATTGAAGGATAAACCATAGTAATTTTAAAAAGATAAAATTACAAATAAAATTACTATGGCATCCTTATTCTAACTTATTTCTTTTTTATCCAATCCTTGATTTCAGGATCATTGGGAAGTATTCTTGGATTGATGACTTGCACTACATGACCTTGTTCATCAATCAAATATTTTTGAAAATTCCATTCTACTGTACTATCGGCAAAACCGTTTAAACTCTTTTGTGTTAGGAATTGATAAATAGGTGCTATATCCTCGCCTTTTACGGATATTTTTTCCATCATCGGAAAGGTTACTCCAAAATTGGCTTTACAAAAAGTAGCGATTTCTGTATTACTTCCTGGCTCTTGATTGCCAAAATTGTTTGCAGGAAACCCTACAATGGCAAAATTATCCCCTCCAAATTCTTCATATAAACTTTGTAGTAATTCATATTGCGGCGTTAATCCGCATTCAGATGCCGTGTTGACGATTAGTATTTTTTTTCCTTTTAAGGAGGCAAAGTCAAAATCATTTCCATACAAATCCTTTACCTTAAATTGGTAAATCGTCTGTTTGTTCTTTGCTGTTTCTTTCATGGTTGCTGTTTGTTTTACGTATTCGTTCGCTTTTACAATTGATGGGCTTAGTGCTAATAAAGCAAATGCCAAAACATAATTTTTCATTCAATGATTTGCTGAGTGGATTTACACGTGTAAATCTGGTTTTTAATGTATTAAAATTACAAATAGATTTTTTAAATACTAAGGATTTAACGTTTTAAAAAAAAGAACGGAGCAATTGCTAACAAATTCGCAGTTTAGGGAGTGAAAAAGAAAATAGTATAAATCAATTGGGAAAAAGGAAAACAAAGCGCATATATTTTATTTGCGCTTTACACAAGTTCCGATTGGAAAGTATTAAAATTAGAAGAATCCTAACGAAAAATGACTCTGGTTGATTTTTGTTTAATGGAAGAAGATTACAGTGTTAATAGCCTATTAAAAAGCAAAAAGTAGAACAATCTGCATATGCATTATTGCGTTAGTTTTCTACAAAGTGAAAGAAAACAAAAGATGAAGAACGTACTTGTGGTTTTATTTTTGGTGCTCGCTGTTACGGCTCAAGGAAAACGAAAACCCAGTTTAAAAAAGGCAGATAGATACTTTACTAAGATGGAGTATGTCAAGGCAAAAGACGAATACACTCGTTTACTAAGAGGCAGACATACCCCTAATTATATCAATCAACAGTTAGCGTTGTGCTATGATCAATTGGGACTGTCAGTTCAGGCAGCGCAATTTTATACCAAAGCTCTAGAGCAAGATCCAGGCTTGTCTGTAGCATTTTATTATCGCTTGGCGTATAACTTGACTAAAAATGGACGATACGAAGCAGCTGCAGCTGCGATGTACACGTTTGCCCATGGAGCAGCAGACGATCCTAAGGCGCTTTATTTTTTAAAACACGCAGACGATTATCCGCGTTGGGGAAAAAATCTATCTACTCACTTTATTGAAGAAGCGGGAATTAACGATGCTTATTATGCTGATCACAGTCTTTCCTGGACTACAACTGATACCCTATTATTTGTTTCTAATCGAACGAAATACAACCAAAAATGGGTGAGAAAGCTCTTTGAAGCCAAAGAAAAGGGAACGAAAATGCCGAATACAGCACTGTATCAGACCACGTTAAAATCCAAAGATGAACCTGTTTTTGAACACAGTTTGCTAAAGGGGAGAATTAACCGACGCTTTATGGACGGACAAGCGGTGATGCATCCCTCCAATAAGTTGATTTACTTCACTTCTGAGAGTTATCGTCATCGCAAGTTTCGAAAGAATAAAGCTGTCAAAAGAAGACAGGGATTGATGAGCTTATTTTGGGCAGAACGCAAAGGTAAAAAGTGGAATAAAATAACTGTATTGCCCTTTGTTCAAGTAGGCTATACGTATGTTAATCCCTTTGTTTCTCCTCAAGGGGACTACCTGTATTTTGCTTCCAATCAACCAGGGAGTATTGGGGAGTTGGACTTGTGGCGCGTTTCTATTTTAGAAGAGGGAAAGGCTTTTGGAGAACCCGAAAATTTGGGAGAGCGAATCAACACGGGGTATAAGGAGGACTATCCTTTTATTACAGAAGATGAGATCTTGTACTTTACTTCAGATCGATGGGGAGGATATGGAGGGTTGGATATTTATGCCTTAGACTTGAAAGACAAACAGGCGGTACCTCAAAACTTGAGGGAAGGAGTCAATACACCTAAAGATGATTTTAACTGGGTGTATAACAGCAAACGAGATTTTGGTTTTTTGTCGAGTAATCGCATTGGTAGACAAGATATTTATCGGGTAAAGCCGCTTTGTGAGACGGTGGTTCAGGGTATGGTGGTAGATATCGATACACGAGAAGCACTGCGTGGAGTGAAGCTTGCTTTTGTCGATAAATCGCGTCAAATACTAGCAGAAGTAGAAACCGATGAGCAGGGGCAGTTTGAATCGACTATTTCGTGTAACAAAGCGTATACGTTAAAATTTGAAAAAGAAGGCTATTTCTATAAAGAAGAAGAATACAGCAGTGGCAAAGGAAAAGAAGAACCCCTTGACATTGCATTGCGCAAACAGGTACGCCCAGAGGTTCAAGACAATCAAGTGATACTCAATGCTATTCCTTTTGCGTTTGATCAAGCAACGATTACTGCGGTAGGAGAACGCGAATTAGATCGATTGGTCGACTTTATGCGCGAAAATAAAACAATGCGAATCTTAATTGTTGCTCACACGGATCACGTGGGAAAAGAAAAGTATAACCAAAGGCTATCCGAAGCAAGAGCAAAGGCAACAGCTCAATATTTATTCGATCAGGGGATAAGTTCGGGGCGCATAGAAGTGAAAGGGGTAGGGAGCAGCCAACCGAAAGTGAAGTGCGATCCTTGTTCGCCTGCCGAAGATCAACAAAATAGGCGATCAGAGTTTCATATCCTCCATCTTTAACGAAGAAAAACAGCAGTTTAGGACTCCTATTCTGTTGTTACTTTATGGAGTGTGAAATTAGCTTTTAGCTGTTGTATGGTTACTTGTTGCTGCTGTGGATTGAAGCTGTAAGTAACCGTTCCCTCGGGGGAGCGAAAGGTGTTATCTCCAACTGCATCCAATAACGCATAGCGATTACATCCCGAAGGCTTTAAGAACAATTTGTTCTTTTCAATCACAAATTCGACCGTAAGATCCAATTGAGCATTGCGATATGAGCCAACGTATTGTTGTAATTGCTCGTCTGTAACAGGCATTGTTTCAAATTCAGGGAGCGTATATTTCTTAGCATAAAGAATGGCTAATAGAGCATCAAATAATTGATAATGAGAAAAAGCAGCACCGCTAATGGCATAAACGACCGTTAGTTTTTCGGCTTCGTTATAGTAAAGCAAAGAAAAGGATCCGAAAGTACCACCAGTATGCCCAACGAAATTCTTTTTCTTGTAGATGTAATACATCATCCCGCGGCCATACTTTTCTTTAAAAGGGACAGGTTTCATGCTAGCTAAGCTCTGTTTGGAAAGTAGTTTGTTTGAAAATAACGCCTGATTGAATTGCGCCAAATCTCCAATAGAAGAAACAAGATCATTAACGCCGTTGGTATTCTCAAAGCTGATTTCGTCCATAACTTCCCATTGGTCAAAAAGCTGGTAGGATTGTACCTCATAAGGCAAAACATCACTGGCTGTATAGGTGTTTTTTAAGTTTATTTTTTTGATGATGTATTTTTTCACCGCTTCGTCATAGCTCATCTGTCTCTTTTGCTCCACAATTCGAGCGAGTAGGTAGTATCCTGTATTGGAGAAGAAGAAGTTTTTCTTTTTTCCACCAAAATGAGGCGTTCCTTGTTGGGTAATGTTATCTTCAATAGCCTCTTGTGTTTGGGGTGTTTTGAGCCAATAAAAGTCGTCGTCATAACACGTATAGTCGTCAAGTCCACTGGTATGACTAAGTAAATCGCTTACTTTTAGCGTAAAGAGATTGGGAATGTTAATCGAAGGGAAATAAGGAGCAATTCGATCATCAAGCTTGAGTTTACCCTCGTCGACTAATTGATAAATCAATACAGCCGTAAACATTTTAGTAATCGAACCGATGTGATACAGATGAGGGGTTTGTTGTGCTTCTCCTACCAATTCATGTCCAAAGTCCTTCTCGTAAAGCACTTTGTTGTTTTTGTATAACGCAATAGAACCAATACCTCTGTGGTTAGCGCTGATGCGCTGAATGTATTCGTCTGCTTTGGCTGCATTGAATTTTTGTGCTAGTGAAAGGCACGGAAAAAGGACAAAAACGAGAACAAGAGATAAAATACGGGTCATAATGCGATGAATTGTGATCTTTTCAAATATATAGATTTAATTGAAAAGTTGTGGGCCGGTAGAAAGAATTGATTAAGACAAAAAAAAGCAGTTCAAAACGAGTGAACTGCTTGTGGTATTATAGTATACTAGAAAGCTCTAAAAGGTATAAGCTGCACTGAGCATAAGCCAGTTTTTTTTCCATCTGTCTTTAGAATTCTCTAGTTCATTGATATTATTTAAACCCAGATCATATTTTAGGTTTAGATCCATCTGGTCTGTAAGCTTGTATCCTGCTCCTGCGAAAAGACTATAGTCCAACATCCTGATTCCCTTAGGAAAAAAAGTTAGTTCTGGTTGGTCTTCATTAAAGGGATTTTTACCTAACATAGTCATTCCTATATTCATTCCAACAAAAGTTTTTATCTTGTTTCGAAAAGTATAGTTTACACGGACCGGCTCTATTAAAGCAGTGTGTAAAACAATATTCGTATTGAGCTCTTTTGTTTTTGCACCAAGATTTGCGTATCCTAACCCAAATCGTAAAGCCCAGTTCTCGTTAAATTCTTTGATGTTGTACAATCCAATGTAAAAACCGGGCTTTTCACTTGCGTCAAGTCCTTTGATGTTAGACATAAGTGCTCCAACCTCAATACCGAAATCACAGCTGTAGCAAATATAGGAGTTAACATGACGATAGCCACCGTATTGTGCGTGGGAAGAATAAACGCATAAAAATAGAAGAAGAAGGGTAAGGTGTAATTTTAATTTCATATTGTTTTAATTGATTGATAAGCATGTTTACTTCAGTAATACCCATACGAGGTTGGGTGAAAAACCACAAGGATGCGTTCTTCCTTGTTGACATCGTACAACATTCCAACTACTGAGATTGTACTATTCTCTCGAAGATCGGTTAATATGGACCATACCTCAATATGTTGTCTTTCAGTTTTTTTGTATTGACCTCAAATGGCATTTGAACCTCAACATCAACGGCTTTGTTGTTGTAAATCGTACCTTTGTATGATTGGGCAACAGTTAAAAAAAGGAAGTGGTAGAAGAAATAGTAGTAAGGTAGGTTTCATCTTTTAACATTTCGACAAACATACTTGTTTTTGTTAATTAGTGCAAAATAAATGTTAATATTTATTTTGTAATTGGTAACTGTTTTTTGTTTAGGGTTTTAAATTTGTATTTGTGTTAATGTATTGGTTTTTTTTTGCGTTTTTTGTGTTTTTTAATGTGATTTGTTGATTTGAGTAGTTTTTGAGGTGGAGTGGGATTAACAATATAGTACAAAGGAATGTTTGAAAAATAAAATGGGGAGTAATCTCGATGGGGTGAAAAAAGAAAAAGTTTTTTTTACTTCCAATACGAGGGAACGGGAATACATCTTTTGAATAAGTAGAGATCTTTTCTTTTTTCCTACAACGCTGTATTTGAATCAAATTGCTATAAATGAAAAAGCCTTAAAAGCAATATACTTTTTAAGGCTTTTTTTTATTTTGCTTGCACTTTCTTTGAATAGGAACAATTATTTAAAGATGTATGATCCATTACCATAACGCACCTGTTAGGTAGCGCAGTGATTTTTGATTAGTATTTGTATCCTCATACGCCATAATCACAAGTATGATTCTGTTTTTCCCTTTGTCATATGTATAAGCATACATATTTGTTGTGTACATATCTTTATCCAATGGATTAAAACCTAAAGGTAAAAGAGATTGATCTATAAACGCTCTAGCGTCTTGAAGGGTTTCATACTGTATAACAGCAAAAAATGAATAAATCTCTTATTTTCTCTAATCTGCTCTGAGAAAAATCATAATTCTCTAGTTTACTTAATTCCTCAGAGGTAAGATAAACTATTTCCTTTTTTATTCGCTGAGGTTTATACAGTATAAAAGGATCTTTATCTAAATAATCTTGTGCAATAGCTACTCTGATTACTCTTCTAAACCTTTGTGTAGTTTTGAGGTAAGTATTAGGTAAAAACTTTCGTTCTGTTTTCAAGTAAAATTCTAAGTCAGTAATAAAACTAAATTTTAAATCTTTCAATAGTATATCCTTCCTCTTGAATTTAAACCACACAAAAGCCTTGACATGATTGAGTGTTTGTCTGTACTTCTTTAAGGTATTCTCAGAAATTTCAATCCCTACTAATTTTTCCATCTTACTGTTGTGGTAATGAAAAGCTTCTAGGAGTGATTTGTCTTTATTCTGTGTTTCTCCCAAATACTGCTTGTAGATAGCTTCAACATTAAAAACAACTTGTTGTAGTTGTAAAAATAAAAAAGCCTGATTCATTTTGTTCTGAATCAGGCTTAGCTGTGTATTGATAAAATTGTTCTCCTCATTAGGAGGATGTGCTTTTTGCTTGGTATTTTGCCAATGTTCTGGTTTTATAAATAATCCTGTAGAAAATTCTTTCCTAGCTTTTAAATAGGTTATCCTACATCTAATAGGACAAGTTCCTTTTTGATTGGTTCTGTTTTTCTGTAATAAGAATAGTATGTTTAGCATGATTTTTTGGTTTTAGGGTATAAAAAAAGGTATACCTGTTGGGGTATACCTTATATAAAATGAGGTAAAAAATCTATTAGCTATTGAGTGCTAAATAATATGGAGCATTTTTTTTAAAAATATTAAATTTGTTTTCAAAAGTGTTACTGAATATATTTAAATCATAAAATTTACGTTCATTTAAATTTTTTCTATGAAATTTAGTTGCAAAAGCAAAAGCTTCTTGGTGTTTTTTAATTCTTTTTGTATAAAAGTCATTTGATATTGCCCATGTTTCACAATGAAACATCATTAAATTTGTTATTTTTATCTCTAATTTCCTTTCACTACAAGAAAAAAAGTCGTTAATATAAGGTTTTACTAGAATTTCATTTTCTTTTCTATATGCCATAATGTAAATTGATTTTCCTTGATAAGGGAATAAACTTACAAACAGTTCAGTAATATTCTCTTTGTGTTTTTTATGTTGAATAAAGTAGCTGTTAAGTTCTTTTGATGTTTCATAAGGATAAAAAGATGATAGACAAATATCTTTTTGTGATATTTGTCTTATTTTAAAAACAAATGATTCTACTTCTGAATTCAAATCATTCCAGATAACAGTTTCAATTTTTTTTAAGTCATTTATTGCTAATTCTTCTTGCAAAATTTTTTCTTTTAAGTTTTCTGAACTACTTAATATACAAGAATTATTTTCCATTAAACATTCAAGCATGTTTACATTAATTAATTTTCTATAGATTTCATTATAAATAGTTCGTAATGTAAATAAGAGTAAAGTCTTATAATCAGAGAAATCAATTTCATTCTGTTCTATAGGTTCAAATAAGTTGAAGTCATGATGAGCACAAAAACATTTGAAGGAAAAGGCTACATTTATTCCAATTCTTTTAAAGAAATATTCAGAGTCTTTGTATTTATTGATTCTCCATTCTATGACATGCTGATCTTCTGCAATTACTGAAAGGATTCCATTTTTTTGTAAAATATGTGAATTTATTGATTCTTCCTCACAATCAGGATGAAAACATGTGTTTATTTTTTTTGTAGCTTGTGTTTGACAAGTATGAAAAGCTTTTGCTAATTTAATTTTTTGATCCATTAGAATATGAAAGTATAAAGTGAGATATAAACTTAATACAAATTTTAGTATTGATACACCTCACAAAAAAATGGTACACCTAAATGTGTGCCTTGAACACTAAGAAAGAGGGGAGAGGTAAATAGGTATTTAACTGAATAGTAGTTGTATAAAACAAAAAAAGCCACCAATTAGGTAGCTTTTTATCTAAAAGTGGAGAAGATGGGGCTCGAACCCACGACCTCTTGACTGCCAGTCAAGCACTCTAGCCAACTGAGCTACATCCCCGACCTTTTATTTTTATCGATTTTTGCTTTCGATCAAAAGTTGCGCTAACATACTCATTTTTTTTTGATATACGTCAGAAATTTCATTGTTTATATACAAATCCATATTACTAATGGGAATGCTATAAGGTAAAGACCAAGCTCTTAATGCTTTAGCAACATTATCTAGCGCTTGAATTCCCTGCATAGCTTGATTCCCTGCAGACCAACAAGTAAAACCAACAATCTTGTTCGTTAAATATGCAGGTGTATCCCTTGCGGTTAATTCTAACCAATCTAGTGCATTTTTCATTACACCTGTCATTCCACCGTGATACAAGGGAGTTAACCAAATCAGCACATCCGCAGAACGGAAGGCTTCGATAAAGCGGGTAACATCTTGTGGAGGGGTCTCCATATGCTTTGCTTGGAATATAGGGATCTGATAATCAGATAAGTGTACTTGTACTACCTCTAGATTAGCCTTTATGAATTCGTCAGCATAAAATTGTGCAATTCGACGTGACGTTCTAAAAGATTCTTCGTCCAAAGAACCATTAAAAATTAAAGCTTTCATAAAACTATTCGTGTTTTTTTACGGCCTAAAATTACGATAAATAATTGTGATCAACGACTTTTAAATCGCGAAAAATGCGTAACTCTACTCTTGCGTAAATTGTTTAGGGATCAAGCCAAACATTAAAAGCAGCTCGTTGTCTTGGTATAAATTGAGGGTTTGTTCAGCAACATCAAACGAATACGTCTTACCGTCAATGAATTGGAGAAACTCCTTTTCTTGCTGCTTTCTACTTGGAGATGAGCAAGCTTTCTTATTCACCTCTATATCGGTAAATTGAATCTTATTCATGGTGTTATTGATGATGATTTTACCCGTAAAATAGTTACAGCCCGTATAGCCTGAAACCGTATGTTCCTTGAAATCAAAGGTGAGGTAAGGATGATATACGCGAGTGCTGTTTCCCTCTAGCTGAATGAGTTTCCAAGCATGTCGTTCGATATAGTTGAGCAAGGGGTTTTGAGGTTGCATGGAGAAAACAAAAGTCTCTTTTTTCTCATTGACAAGTGTTAATATTCCCTGATCCGTGGTAATTCTCAGTTTTTGATCACTCAAAGCCTTGAGGAAATTGCCTTCAAAGGCATTGACATGTTTTGTGCATTCGTTCGTATTGGAGATAATCTCATCGGTTACAAGTTGGGTGTAATGTTTGCGCTCTCTGATTTGACGAATGGGCAAAGTATAGTTGTTACACCCTGCAAATCCTTTAATTTCGTATTTTAAAGTGTTGATTTGGAGTGTTGTTTGTCTTTGAATGGGAAGTGAATTTGTTGCTTGCGTGAGAATCCAAGTCGTATTCAGCACCGAATCCTGGGGGATTTGCGCTTGAATAGGGGAGAGAAATGCAAGTATAAAAAGTACAAGTAAGTAGTATTTATTCATCCTTTGAATTTTTTTTTGTTTTAGGCTCTTAAAGATAGTGAATTAACTTTTGGAATTGCGTTTCCAAAAATACTTAACAGCATCCTAACATTTTCTCTGTCCCTTTTTCGTTAGCTATTACTGCCTTTTGCGTTGAGATTTTATCTTTTAAATTATTGAGTATAAATTGTGAGAGAAGCATAATTAATTGTAATTTTACCCTCCAAACACAACTCTTTTTTATATGAATCCAAAAGTATTACTTACTTCAAAAGAGATTGATATTATTCTTCACCGTTTGGCCTGTCAGTTGGTAGAAAATCACTTGGATTTTTCTGATACCTTACTTATTGGTATTCAACCCCGTGGTAAATACCTCGCCAAGCGAATCAAAGCTATTTTAGAAAAGGAATACGGCATTACAGATATTCCCTTAGGGTATTTGGATATCACCTTTTTCCGCGATGATTTTAGAAGAAATCAAAAGCCACTTGAAGCAAATCGAACTGAAATTGATTTTCTTGTAGAAGATAAGAAAGTCGTTTTTATAGATGATGTTTTATATACAGGACGCAGTATTCGCGCTGCACTGACTGCTATTCAATCCTTTGGTCGACCAGCAGAAATTGAATTATTAGTATTAATCGATAGAAGATTTAGTCGTCACTTGCCTATTCAACCTGATTACAGAGGAAGACAAGTAGATGCCTTTGACCGCGAAGCTGTACGTGTACATTGGTCAGAAGATGGATCAAGCGATTGTATCTATTTAGAGGAATTTGATCATAATTAAAAGCAAAATCTACTTGAAGTAATGAAAGAATTAAGTGTAAATCACCTATTAGGAATAAAATATATAAACAAAGACGATATTGATTTAATTTTTGAAACGGCAGATCATTTTAAAGAAGTAATCAATAGACCTATTAAAAAAGTACCTTCATTAAGAGATATTACGATTGCCAATATCTTTTTCGAAAATAGTACAAGAACCAAATTGTCTTTTGAATTAGCTCAAAAGCGTTTGTCAGCTGATGTGATCAGTTTTTCTTCTGCTCAGTCATCGGTAAAAAAGGGAGAAACCTTAATTGATACAGTAAATAATATTTTAGCAATGAAAGTGGACATGGTCGTTATGCGTCATAGCAATCCAGGAGCCGCTTATTTTTTGTCTAAAAATGTCAAAGCTAGCATTGTTAATGCTGGAGACGGGGCACATGAACACCCGACACAAGCGCTGTTAGATAGTTACTCTATTCGCGAGCGACTAGGGGATGTTGCAGGGAAAAAGGTGGTGATTGTGGGAGATATCTTACACTCCCGTGTAGCACTTTCGAATATTTTTGCCTTGCAAATGCAAGGGGCAGAGGTACGAGTTTGTGGGCCTAAAACACTGATTCCAAAGTATATTGAGAGCTTAGGGGTAAAGGTTGAATCAAACCTAAGAAAAGCGTTAGAATGGTGTGACGTAGCCAATATGTTGCGCGTTCAAAACGAGCGTTTAGACTTCAGTTACTTTCCTAATACCAGAGAATACGCACAGCAATTTGGGTTGACCAAAGAGATCTTAGATTCTTTAGATAAAGAAATCGTGGTAATGCACCCTGGACCAATCAATAGAGGAGTAGAAATTACTTCGGATGTGGCCGATTCTCAACAGGCTGTGATCTTAGATCAAGTAGAAAATGGAGTAGCGATCCGCATGGCTGTTATATATCTTTTGGCATCCAAGATTAAATAGCTATTTTAGTAGTATTAAATGAAGTGAAAGATGAAAGTTACAGAAAAAGGACATACCAAAGTAATCCAAGTTGGAACAGAAACGATAATTGCTGTATTGCATCAAATAGAAGAGCAATATTCCCCCTTGTTTAAGGCTTTTAACCTCGTGATCGACTTATCAAATTCACAAGAAGAGGTGACAGAAGAAACACTTGAATCCATTGAAGCTTTAGCGGTGGAACACATGGAAGAAGCAAACAAATCTTTTGTCGTTGTTACCACAGCCGTTAATTTTAACGACTTTGATGGCGATCTCATCGTGGTACCTACCAAACAAGAAGCTTTCGATTTAATTGAAATGGACGAAATACAACGCGATTTAGAATTATAACGAAATAGAAAAGGCTTAGTAATTAAGCCTTTTTCTTTTGTATGCTCTAGGCTTTTTTGTAACTTACAGGCACGAATTATAAAATTTTGAGCCATTGAAACTTACTATATTAGGTTGTTATGCAGCAACACCAAGAACGATGACTAACCCAACTTCTCAAGTGTTGGAACTCAATGGTCATATGTTTTTGATTGATGCAGGTGAGGGAACCCAAATTCAATTACGCAAGAATAAACTTAAGTTTCAACGTATTAACCATGTGTTTATCTCCCATCTACACGGAGATCACTTTTTCGGTTTAATTGGATTAATTTCTACCTTTTCCCTGCTGAATAGACAAAGTGACTTACACGTCTACGGTCCTAAAGGTATTAAGGAAATTATCTTATTGCAATTGAGGTTGAGTAATTCTTATACGGGATATAACCTCTATTTCCACGAGTTAGAAAGTAAAGAAAGCCAGATTGTCTTTGAAGATGATCGGGTTGTTGTTCGCACTATTCCCTTGGATCACCGCGTGTACACGAACGGTTATTTATTTGAGTCTAAACCTGGTGACCGAAAATTGAGAATCGGTGCTATTGAAGATTTGGGCATTGACCGTTGCTATTATCAAAAAATCAAACAAGGGGGAGATATTACACTCGATGACGGTACGGTTGTGCCCAATGCATCGATTACGTATGATCCCGAACCAACGGAAAGTTATGCCTTTTGTTCTGATACTTATTATTCAGAGGCTATTGTACCTATTATAAAAGAGGTAGATGTATTGTACCACGAAAGTACGTTTCTCGAATCAGAAGTACACTATACAGAACGCACTAAGCACTGTACAGCCAAGCAAGCAGCAACAATTGCAAAATTAGCCCATGTAAAAACATTGGTCTTGGGACACTATTCGACGCGATATGATGATATAACCCTCTTTAAAAAGGAAGCCACAGAAGTTTTTGATGGAAGGATACTAAATGCCGATGATGGTGTTATCTTTGATTTCTCTAAATAACCTATACAATGAACGATTTAAGTAATTATCGAAAATCATACGAAAAACAAGTATTGATCGAAAGCGACGTTGATGCGAATCCAATGATGCAGTTTCGTCAATGGTTTTGCGAGGTGGAAGATTTCGGTGGCGTGGAAGAAGTAAATGCCATGACTGTATCTTCTATTGGATTGGATGGATTTCCAAAATCCAGAGTGGTGCTACTAAAATCCTACGATGAGCATGGATTTGTATTCTTCACCAATTACAATTCGGAAAAAGGAAAAGCAATTATTGCGAACCCTCAGCTGTGTTTGTCTTTTTTTTGGCCTTCAATGGAACGTCAAGTTATCATTAAAGGAATAGCACATAAAGTTAGCGAGCAGCAATCGGACAATTATTTTGATAGTCGCCCTTTAGGTAGTCGCCTTGGAGCAATTGTATCCAATCAGAGTGAAGTTGTTGCGTCTTACGATTGTTTGGTTCAAGCCTTGAAAGAGTTAGAACAAACCGCTACGGAAGATAATACACACCGTCCAAAGCATTGGGGGGGATTCTGTGTAGAACCCGTGAGTATTGAATTTTGGCAAGGGAGACCCAATCGCTTACACGACCGCATTCGCTATGTGTTAACAGAAGATAAACTCGATTGGAAAATAGAACGTTTAGCTCCTTAAATAATGAAGAAACAAGTGAAAATACAAAAAAATATAGGCTCTCTTGTCGTTGTGGGTTTTATGATCTGGGCGTTAATGGAGCAGGCTTCCAATCAACCTCGACTTTGGGTACAGGTTATAGGGGTCGCTTTATTCTTTCTAGCGATGGCACGCCTCATGCAAAAAACACCAAGTAATACACCAAGAAAAGCCTTAGTTGTGCGCTCTGATGCCCCGGTGGAAAAGCAAGAAGCACATGAAGACTATTCGATAACAGAAGAAAGTAAAAAACAGTAATTGGAAGTAAGATGTTAAGTAAAGGAGATTACGTACAAGTATTAGACGAAAACGAAGAAGGAGTGATTACTCAAATTCAGGGAGATCAAGTGACTATTGAAACCAAAGATGGATTTGTATTGAACTACAAACCTAGTGAGTTGCTGAAGATCGGAAAAGACCAAGAAGTAGATTTTAAATCGGCTAGTTCTAAAGGATCTGTTCAAGAAGCTTTGCAAAGTAAAATAGAACCGCCTAAACGCTCTTTTGTCAAAGAAAAAAAGTCGCGTAAAGACGAGTTTATTTTAGAAGTTGATTTACATATTGAAAAATTGACTAAGGACTATAAACGCATGGAAAAACACGATATGTTAACCTTGCAGTTAGATGCCGCAAGAGGGCAATTGGAGTTTGCCATTCGCAACCGAATTCCGCGTATTGTTTTTATACACGGGGTAGGAGAAGGTGTACTAAAAGCGGAATTAGAGTTTTTGTTTAGCCGATATTCAGAGGTAGTAGCAGAAGATGCCAATTATCAAAAATACGGCGTTGGTGCAATGCAAATTTACATCAAACAAAATCCGAATCGATAGTCAAAAAAACAACGACTAAGGTTGTTTTTCTAGTAATAAAAAATCCCCAGTAAGGGGATTTTTAGTTTATTTATTCTTCTGTTGTATTTTCTATGGTTAACGTACCGAATGGCAAAATGTTTTTGTGGAAGGTCAAATTGTTATTTTGAGTTTTGGCAAAAGTTAAATTTCTCAAGATAATCTCGTGAACTAACTTTGCTTTCTCCTCACCTGCGGGATTGGTCCATCTTGTGTTGATCACAATATCACCACTTACCGCCGTCCAATTTTCAACCAAACGGTTGTTGTTAGAAGGTGTGTTACCTGGAATATCACCCTCGTTTTCACAAACTTCCGTCAAATTAATTCCAGCACGTGCATATTGTCTGTACGCTAAAGGTCTGTTTGTTGTTAGGGGAATGATTTTTTCTCCTTCATCTGTTGGGAGCTCTTCTGTCGTTAAAGGAAGGAGCATCGCCTCTTTATCAGACAGTGTTATCCATTTTTCTTGACATGGATTGATGGTTTTAGCCGTATTATCACTATTTAAGAATTTAAACCCAAGGGAGCTATAGCGGTAGTTATTCGTTCCAAAAGGCATGCGATCATACTTCATATCTGTATCCCCATCTTTAAAATTGACATTTAAAATGGTGAAGTTATATTGGTAGGTCAATCGCACCTCATGATTGTCTATTAATTCCGTATTGTTCGTGTTGTTAATCGATACCATACGCTGCGTGCGCAACGTTGCTCCTGGTGAAGCAGCAATTTCTTCTACTACAGATGGGTGACTAGGAGCGGGGAATTTACAAATGGATAAAGACTCCACTTTGTCATTGTACTTTCTATAGGCTAAACTCGTTGTCGTTCCATCGATTTCAACATCTACGATTTGAACATTTTCATCTCGCATAATATTATCCATGTCAGCAACTAAAATAAAAGCGTCCGTATCTTTTAATTTATAGAAAACCTTAGCTCCATCTCCAATGTCCGAACAGCGATTTACTGTTGTTACAGAAGAAAAATCAATGTTGTTGTAGGTAAGTTTCCCATCGTCGCAAGAACTTAACCCGAACAAGAAAATAGCAGCTGCTAGTGTATAAACCTTTTTCATAAAGTAAATATATCATTATCGAGAGTACAAAAATACTTTTTTTATCTTAAGTAGGGACATTTAAGAACAGATATAGGTTATTTAATTATCTTTGGATACGTTAAAGATAACTTAATGTACAAGCCGTTCGCTATGAATTCATTGACAACTAAAACCAATTATCCTGCCTTATATACCTTAGTAACTGTATTCTTTTTTTGGGGATTCTTTGCTGCGGGGAATAGTATTTTCATTCCATTTTGTAAAGCGTTTTTCAATTTGGATCAGTTTCAGTCTCAATTAATTGATTTTTCTTTCTATACCGCCTATTATTTTGGTGCACTATTGCTTTTTTTGCTTAGTGCTTGGAAAAAGAAAGATGTAGTGAGTAATTGGGGATATAAACGTTCCATTGTCTATGGATTGGTGTTTTCAACTGCTGGGGCAATTGCTATGATTTGGGCTGTGCAAATTAGCGTTTACGCGGCCTTGTTAGTAGGGCTTTTTATCGTTGCTTTGGGTTTTTCACTCCAACAAATCGCAGCCAACCCCTTTGCTATTTCCCTAGGGGATCCTAAAACGGGAACCAGTAGAGTGAGTTTAGGCGGGGGAATCAATTCGTTGGGTACGACAATTGGTCCTTTGTTGATGGCTTATGCTTTGTATGGAAGTGCTAAAACATTGACTGATGATCAGATCCAACACCTAAGCTTGGATTCAATGACGATTTTATATGGCGCTGTTGGGGGACTATTCCTCTTAGCGGCCTTGTTGTTCTTCTTTTCAAAAAAAATACCAGATAGCAGAAGTCGTGCTGAAATAAAACCCGCTAAGAAAGCCATGCTTTTATTAGTGAGTATGACGGTGCTTTTAGTAGCCGTTTTTATTCCTGTTTTTAATACGTATAAAAGTGAAGCTTATCTTCAAGTAACAAACCTCCAAAAACAACAACAAGAGCTACAGGTTGAAGCAGAACAAGAAAAAACAGTGGAAGGAGATGTATATAAAATACAAGCAGAAATAAAACAACTATTAACGCCTATAGAAAATAAACGCATCTATCTTTTAGGTGGCGCTTTGGTTATAATTGTAGGAAGTATTTGCTTAGCCTATTTGTCGAGTCAACGAAACAAAGAAGGATGGGGAGCCATGCAGTACCCTCAATTGCTGTTGGGGATGCTAGCTATCTTTGCTTATGTAGGTGTTGAGGTTGGTATTGGAAGTAACTTGGGGGAACTCTTAAAATTAGAGGAATTCGGTTCGCTTCAGGCGGTTGAAATTGCTCCTTATGTTTCGATGTATTGGGGAAGCTTAATGATCGGACGTTGGGCAGGGGCTGTTAGTGTGTTTCAATTGAGTAAACGCAAGGAATTAATAGCCTTAATTGCTGTGCCTCTCTTGGCGTATATTGTTATTCTTTCGGCTAACTACTTCGCAGGGAATGAAATCGAACACTTGTATTACTACAGCTTATGTGTGGCGATTCAGATTGTTTTCTCTTTTTGGAGTAAGAATAAATCTGCTCGTACCATGATCTTGTTTAGTTTGTTTGGACTCTTAGCGATGATCGTCGGACTTTTCTCTAGTGGAATGTTAGCAATCTACGCCTTTTTAGCAGGGGGATTGGCGTGTAGTGTGCTGTGGCCTGCAATTTTCAATATCGCAATTATGGGCTTAGGAAAATATACAGCTCAAGGTTCTTCTTTCTTGATTATGATGATACTTGGTGGAGGAATATTGCCTCCAATACAAGGAAAAATAGCTGATATTATTGGTATTCACGAATCTTATGTTGTCAATGCCATTTGTTTTGGTTACTTGCTGTTCTTTGGTTTTATAGCCAAAAAGGTATTAGCTAAACAAGGGATCGCTATTGATGATATGGATTAAAAAAAGTAAATAAAAAAGTAAGTTTTTTTATCAGGAAAAATAGCTGATATTATTGGTATTCACGAATCTTATGTTGTCAATGCCATTTGTTTTGGTTACTTGCTGTTCT